>CAYRHV010000333.1:0-3090 GCA_964424045.1 uncultured Ottowia sp.
CGCTGCTGGCCATGCTGGGCAGCCTGCAGATGGGCTTTCGCACGCTGGCGCTGGAGCAGCGCAGCAGCGAGGTGTGGCGCGTGCTGGGCGCGGTGAAAACCGAGTTCGGCAAGTTCGGCAGCGTGCTGGCCAAGGTGCGCAGCCAGACCCAGACCGTGCTCAACACCCTGGAGCAGGCGCAGACGCGCAGCAACGTCATGAACCGCGCTCTGCGCCAGGTCGAGGCCCTGCCCGGCGCCGAGGCCCAGGCCCTGCTGCCGGCCGAGGCCGGCGACGCCGGGGAAGCCGATTGACCACGCCCCAGCCGACACCCACGCCACGGATGCGGCGATGACCGGGCGCCAGCTGCTGCGCCTGGTGCTGGGCCAGGTGTGCGTGCACAGCGCCATGACTGGCGCGCGCCTGGCGGCGCCGCTGCTGGCGCTCAAGCTCGGCTACAGCGCTGCGGCGGTGGGCGTGGTGCTGGCCTGTTATGCGCTCTCGGCCGTGTTCCTCGCCCTGCCGGCCGGGCGCCTGGCGGATCGCCACGGCCTTTACCGCCCCCTGCTGATCGCGGTCACGGCGGCCGTGCTGGGCGCCTGCGTCGCCGCGCTGTGGCCCGTGTTCTGGGTGCTGTGCGCCTCGGCCCTGCTGCTGGGCGCGGCCGCCAACACGGCCCAGATCGCGCTGCAGCGCCACGTCGGGCGCTCCGCCGCCGACGTCGCCGAACGCAAGCTGGCCTTCAGCTGGATCGCCATCGCGCCCGCGGCGGCCAACTTCGTCGGGCCGCTGGCCGCCGGCCTGCTGATCGACCACGCCGGACCGCAGCCGGGCGACCTGATCGGCTACCGCGCAGCGTTCGGGCTGCTGGCGCTGCTGCCGCTGGCGTGCTGGGCCCTGCTGCACAACACGCCCGAAGCGCCCCACGCGTCGGCGCAGGAGACCTCGGAGCGGCATTCGGTGTGGGACCTGCTGGGGCAGGACGCCATGCGCCGCCTGCTGGTGGCCAACTGGCTGCAGAGCGCGGCCTGGGATGCCCACACCTTCGTGCTGCCGCTGCTGGGCCACGAGCGCGGCCTGGAGGCCTCGGCCATCGGTGCCCTGATGGGCGCGTTTGCCATTGCCGCTGCGCTGGTGCGCATGGCGCTGCCGCTGCTGGCGCGCCGCTACGCCGAATGGCAGGTGATCTACGCCACCACCCTGATGGCGGCCGCCGTGCTGCTGGCCTATCCCTGGATGCCCGGCGCCATCGGCATGGGCGTGTGTTCGGCCATCCTGGGCGCGGCCCTGGGCGCCGTGCAGCCGATGGTGCTCAGCCTGCTGCACGACGCCGCCCCGCCGGCGCGTCAGGGCGAGGCCATGGCGCTGCGCTCGCTCACCATGAACTCGTCCAGCTTCGCGCTGCCGATGCTGTTCGGCTCCATTGGCGCCGTTACCGGCACCGCCGGCCTGTTCTGGATCGTGGCCGCGGTGCTCGGGCTGGGGTCCCGCACCGTGCCCGGCCTGGCGCGGCTGCCGCGGCGCCTGGAGTGAGCGGGCGCGCTGCGCCGCCGTCCGTCTTCAGGTGCGCGGGCAGTCGACCGCAAGCCGGATTTCATCTTCGCCGATCTTGCGGCGCTTCTTGCCCCGGCCTTCGTAGCGCGTGGCGGTCATGGTGAGCACGAAGCCGGTGTCGGTTAGCGTGAGCTGCTCCGGTTGCGTGTTGCCGAAATTGTGGTCCTGGTCGGCCACGTAAAGCAGGAACCGGGCTTCATGGCCGGAGAACGAGACCGTCACGGCGACGCCGTCGCCGTTGCGGTCCTCGGCGTATTCGTGCGTGGGCGGGTCGGACTGGGCGTAGAACCAGTTGCCCTTCTGGCCGGCCAGCGTGGGCGTTTCGCAGACCACCGGCACGTCGATGGCGTGGCCGGCAAAGCTGCCGTGCACGCGCCCGTTGTAGCCGTCGGTCGCCTGGGCCGCGCCGGCCAGCAGCAGCGCGGCAGCGAGACCCGCGAGTCGCCAATGCATGAATATCGTCCTTTCAGTTGCTGGCCTGCGGGCGAGTGTATCGGCCTGCCATGACCCTGGTTTCCGTGGCGGCAAGGCAACGATGCGTCGCCGGGTCCGCCACGATTCCCGAATCTGCGTGGACGCCAAAAAAAAGCGGCCCGAAGGCCGCTGGCGTCGATCCGTGCTGGCGGAGAGGGCGGGATTCGAACCCGCGGTGGGCTGTTAACCCACACACGCTTTCCAGGCGTGCGACTTAAACCACTCATCCACCTCTCCGTGGAACCGCGCATTATAGCGGGCGCTGCCCGCTCCTGCGTGGCTGGCGCCGCGCTCAGGACTGCGCCGGCTGCTGCGACTGCACCATCTTCATGGCCGAGCTGATCAGGGTGGCGACTTCGGTCATGTTGCTGGGAACGACCAGGGTGGTGGTGGATTCCTCGGCCAGCTTGCTGTAGGCGTTCACGGCCAGTTCGGCCACCTTGAGCTGCACCGCGTCGGCCCCGCCCGGCTGGCGGATGGCAGCGCCGACGCGCGCCAGCGCCACCGCCGTGGCGTTGGCGACCTCGGTGATGGCGGCGGCTTGACCCTGGGCGATGTTGATGGCGGACTGCTTCTCGCCTTCGGACTTGGCGATGAAGGCCTGCTTCAGGCCCTCGGCCAGGTTGATCTCCTCCTGGCGCTTGCCCTCGGAAGTCGCGATCACGGCGCGCTTCTCGCGCTCGGCCGTGATCTGCGCCTGCATGGCGCGCAGGATCTCGGCCGGCGGCGTCAGGTCCTTGATCTCGTAGCGCAGCACCTTCACGCCCCAGTTCAGCGCCGCCTCGTCGATCGCCTCGACCACGCGCGCGTTGATGATCTCGCGCTCCTCGAAGGTCTTGTCCAGTTCGAGCTTGCCGATCACGCTGCGCAGCGTGGTCTGGGCCAGCTGCGTCACCGCGGTGACGTAGTTGGACGAGCCGTAGCTGGCGCGCATCGGGTCGGTGACCTGGAAGTAGAGGATGCCGTCGACCTGCAGCTGGGTGTTGTCGCGCGTGATGCAGACCTGGCTGGGCACGTCCATCGGGATTTCCTTCAGGCTGTGCTTGTAGGCCACGCGGTCGATGAAGGGCACGAGGAAGTTCA
>CAYRHV010000334.1:0-3087 GCA_964424045.1 uncultured Ottowia sp.
TCATCCCATCGAAGGACGCAACCCGCAGCTTTCGACATTCAAACCAACGCCAGATCATTTTCAAAGGAGTTTCATCATGACCCGGTTCAACACCATCCTCGCCACTTCCGCCGCCTTCCTGATGCTGTCGGGCAATGCCTTTGCCGGCACCCTGCAGCCCGCCGCCGGCGAGGCGCCGTTCTTCAACGAGCCAGTGGTTGCCGGCAGCTCGCTGCAGCGTGTCGAGGTGCAGGCCGACGCCGTGCGTCACCTCCCGGCCAGCGGCGAGTTCAGCAACCACGCCGAAGTCAGGCAGGCCGCCAGCGACGTCACCCGCGCCGAAGTGCGCCAGGACACGCGTGAGGCGATTGCCCACGGCTTCCGCGTTGCCAGCGGCGAGAACGCCTGAAGCAACAGCGCCACGCTGGCCGCAGAGCCAGCACGCCCGCGATCGAGCGCCCTGACCAGGATGGCCTGGCCAGGGCTTTTTTTGATGTTGCGGCTGCCAGGACGCGCGACGGCAGCGCCGTTCTCTCGCTTTTGCCCGACACATCGACGATTCGGCTGCCGAACCCATGCAGCAGCGGCTTCCGGTCCGGTGGTGCGCAGGCGGGCCACGTCGGCCGCCCTGTTACGAGAATTTCAATTTTAAATGTGCAAATTGCACATTTATGGATAGACTGGACGGAACACGCAAACAAGCCCATTTCGTCCCATGACCGAAGCCAACCAAGAGCAAGCCCTGGCATCCGCGCTGCGCCAGTTGCTGGAGCCGCTGGCACGCCTGGCGCTGGGGCACGGGCTGACCTATGCCGCCGTGGACCAGTTGCTGCGCCAGGCGCTGGTCGAGGAAGCCTGTCGGCTTCAGCCGGAGGGGCCTCGACATGGCCGGGTCAGCCGGGTCAGCGTCGCCACCGGCCTGACGCGGCGCGAGGTCGGTCGCCTGCTCGAGATTGCGTCGACAGGGCGCCCGGTTGCGCGCAGTCACTCCGGTGAGCTGTTCGCGCGCTGGCTGGCCGACCCGGTCTATTGCACGCGCGGTCGGCCGCGCGTGCTGCCGCGCCATGGCGACGCCCCCAGCTTCGAGGCGCTGGCGCATTCGGTGACCAGCGACGTGCATCCGCGCGCCCTGCTGGACGAGCTCTGCCGGCTCGAGCTGGCGGTCTGGGACCGGGAAGCCGACACCGTGGCGCTGCAGCGGCGCGCCTTCGTGCCGAGTGCGGACCGGGTGCAGATGCTCGGCCTGCTGGCCGACAACGTGGGCGACCACCTGCAGGCCGCGGTCGACAACGTGCTGCACGGCCCCGACGCCCATTTCGAACAGGCCGTCTTTGCCGACGAGCTTTCGGCCGAATCGGTGCAGGCCCTGCGCCCGCTGATCGCAGCCCAGTGGGCGGCGCTGCTGCGTCGCCTGGCTCCGGAGCTGGAGCGCCGCATCGCTGACGACCGGGCGCGGGGCCGTGTGCCGGACCGGCGCGTGCGCATCGGCTTCTATTCGTTTTCTGCCACGACGGGCGAACAGGACCCGAGTGGCCCGGAACACGATCTTCACCCCGATTCACCCAAGTCAAACCGAGGTACGACATGACTGCACACCCCCATCGTTTCCCGCAACTCTCGCGTCGCATCCTGCTGGGTGGCAGCGTCGCCACGGCCGTGCTCACGCTGCTTGGTTGCGGCGGTGGCGACGGCGGCCTGGCCGGCGTCGGCACGGGCGGCACCGGATCCTTTTCCAGCGGGCCGATCCGTGGCTTCGGCTCCATCCTGGTCGGTGGCGTGCACTATGACGAGACCAGCGCTCGTATCGTCGGCGACGCTGGCGCCCCGACTGGCGGGCAGGCACTGCGCCTGGGCGTGGTGGTCGAGGTGGATGGTTCCGACGTCGTCACGGCCGCCGACGGCAAGCGCCGCGCCAGCGCCGAGTCGATTGCCGTGCGCAGCGAGATCGAGGGTCCGATCAGTGCCATCGACCTGGCTGCTGGCACGTTCACGGTGCTCGGCCAGCAGGTCTACGTCACGCCGGCCACGGTCTTCGACGACGACCTGCGCGGCGGGCTGGCCGGCCTTCGGGTCGGGCAGCTCGTCGAGGTCTATGGCCTGCTGCAGGCCGATGGCCGCTACACCGCAACGCGCATCGACGACGAGGACGATGCCGACTACTACAAGCTGCGCGGGCGCATCCGTGCACTGGATGTGGCGGCGCACCGCTTCCAGATTGGGGACGCCGTGGTGTCCTACGTCGATATCGCGGCATCCGTGCCGACACTGGCCGAGGGTCAGTACGTTCGTGTCGAGCTGCTCACGACGGCCGATGCCGGCGGCGCCTGGCGTGCCAGTCGCCTGCAGGTGTTCAACAGCGGTGTCACCCCGCCGCAGGCCGACGGCCGCGGCGTGAAGGTCGAGATCGAGGGCTACATCACCCGCTTCACCAGCAACACCAACTTTGCCGTCAGCGGCATCGACGTCGATGCCAGCCAGGTGCGCTGGTTGCCGGCGGGTCTGGCTGCGGGCGTGCGTGTCGAGGTCGAGGGCGTGTTTGCCAACGGCGTGCTGCAGGCCTCCGAGGTCGAACTGGAGGACGACGACGACAACGAGTTCGAGATCGAGGGCAGGATCACCAGCATCGACTCGGCAGCCCAGACCCTGGTCGTCCTGGGTGTCACGGTGGATTATTCGAGCGCCCGCTTCAAGCACGGGACCGTCGGCGATCTTGCCCTGGACGTCCGGATTGAGGTCGAGGGCCGGCTGGCGGCGGACGGCAGCACCCTGGTTGCCAGCGAGATCGAGTTCGATGATGACGATGACGACGAATACGAGCTCGAAGGTCGGATCGACAGCGTCTCGCCGGCAACGCAGACCTTCGTGCTGCGCGGGATCACGGTGGATTACTCCGGTGCCCGCTTCGAGGGTGGGGCAGCCACGGACCTGCGTGCCGGCGTCAAGGTCGAGGTCGAAGGCCAATTGAGCAGCGACGGCAAGACGTTGCGGGCCTCGGAGGTGGAGTTTGATGATTGAGAAATGACGCACCCCCTATGTCGCTGCGCTCCATCCCCCTAGAAGGGGGACGCACCCTGTGCCCAGGGAGACCCTGGTCACGGGTGCACTGGG
>CAYRHV010000335.1:0-3080 GCA_964424045.1 uncultured Ottowia sp.
CGGCGTCAGCGCCGAGCGCATCCGCCAGATCGAGGTGGCGGCGATGAAGAAGATGAAGACCGCGCTGGCGGAATACGCCTGATCGCACCCGACCCCGGACCGAGACCCCGCCCCCACCGGCGGGGTTTTTCGTTAGCCGGGCGACCTGCTCCCTGACCCGACGCTGAAGCTACACTATTGATAGTGGCCCGGGCGGCAGCCGACTGCCGGGGCATTTTTTCGACCCGCTCCTGAAATCATGAAAGCTCCCACCGTCCTGACCCGTCGTACCCTGCTTGCCAGCGCCACCCTGCTGACCGGCCTGGGGCCCCTTGCCGCCAGTGCCCAGTCGGCCGGCGCCTGGCCGAGCCGACCCCTGCACATCATCGTCGGCTTTCCGGCCGGCTCCTCGCCCGACCTGACGGCGCGCGCGCTGGCCGAGCCGCTGGCGCAAGCCCTGGGCCAGCCGGTGGTGGTGGAGAACCGCGTCGGCGCCGGCGGCAACATCGGCGCCGACGCCGTCGCCAAGGCCCGCGACGGCCACACCATCGGCCTGATGATCAACGGCAACATGACCATCTCGCGGCTGCTGAACCCGGCACTGCGCTACGACCCGGCGACCGACTTCGCCCCCATCAGCCTGGTCGGCGTGGCGCCGCTGGTGCTGGTGGCACCCGCCGGCGCGCCCGGCGCGGAGAGCGGCAAGGCCTTCCTGGACGCGGCCCGCGCCGCCGGCGACCGCTGGAACTACGGCTCGCCCGGCGTCGGCACGGTGGGCCACCTGGGCATGGAGCTGCTCAAGGCGCGCACCGGCCTGGCCCCGGTGCACGTGCCCTACCCCGGCTATCCGCAGGTCTTCAACGCGCTGGTCGGCGGCGACCTGCAGCTGTCGATGCTGCCGCCGGGGCTGGCGCTGGCCCAGATCAAGGCCGGCAAGCTGCGCGGCATCGGCGTCACCAGCAGTGGCCGCAGCCCGCTGGTGCCCGAGCTGCCGAGCCTGTCCGACGCCGGCGTGACCGACTTCAACCTGGAGATCTGGAACGCCGTGGCAGCGCCGGCCGACATGCCGCCGACCCACGTGGCGCGGCTGGCCGAGCTGGTCGGCGCCATCGTGCGCACGCCCGAGATGCGTCAGCGCCTGTCGCTGCAAGGCTGGCAGGCCATCGGCTCCTCGCCCGAGGGGCTGGCCAAGCGCATCGAGGCCGACACCCGAGTGCTGGGCACCATCATCCGCGAGCAGCGCATCGGCGCGCTGTAAGGCGACGCTGAAGCTCAGGCCATTTCGGGCTGGCGCCGCCGCGAGGCCGCCAGCGCCAGCGCCACCCCGCCCGTGATGCCGGCGGTGGCCAGCAGCAGGCGCAGCGTCAGCGCCTCGCCCACGAACACCACGCCGCCCAGCGCGGCAATGGCCGGCACCGTCAGCTGGATGAAGGCCGCGCGCGTGCGCGACAGGCCGGGCAGCGCGCTGTACCAGAGGATGTAGCCCAGGCCCGACGCCAGTGCCCCCGAGGCCAGCGCACAGCCCAGGCCCAGCGCATCGGGTTGCAGGCGCCACACGCCCCAGGCGATCAGCACCACGCCCACCGGCGCGCAGCGCAGAAAGTTGCCGGCCGAATCCACCAGCGGCGCGTGCGAGCCACGCCCGACCAGGCAATAGGCGCCCCAGGACACGCCGGCCACCGCCATCAGCGCGGCGCCCACCAGGGGCGGCGCCACCAGGCTCGGCGAGACCAGGTAGACCAGCGCGCCGAAGGCCACGCCGATGCCCAGCCACTCCAGCGCCGCCGGCCGGTCGCCCCGGATCACCGCCCAGGCCAGCATGCCGAACTGCACGCTGGCAAACAGGATCAGCGCGCCCGGCCCGGTGGCCACCTGCACATAGGCGATGGCAAAGGTGACGGCATAGAGCAGCAGCGACAGCGCCCCGGCCCAGCTGCCGCCGAGCCAGGCGCCGTGCACGGACGGATGCCGCGTCGGCGCGCCGCGCGCGCCACAGCACGATCGCCACCAGCACGCCGGCGCCGGCCGTCAGCCGGATGCCGCTGTAGGCCAGGGCGTCGATATGGCCGCGCCCCAGCGCCAGCCGGGCCAGCACCGAATTGGCGGCAAACGCCAGCATCGAGATCGCCGTCAGGAGCGCCAGCCGCATGCGCGCCGTTCGGTGTGTCGCCCTGGCGCGGCTGGTGCGCGCGCCCCCTTCAGGCGCCGCCCAGCAGCTGGCGGATGTCGCTGGCGACGTCCTTCGGGTCGCTGCCGTAGCGGATGAACAGGCGCAGCTGCCCCTGCGGGTCGTAGGCGTAGGTGACGGCCGAGTGGTCCATCGAGTAGCTGCCGGGCGTGCTGCCATCGACGCGCTTGTAATAGATCTTGAAGTCCTTGGCCAGCGCCTCGAGCTTCTCCGGCGAGTCGGTGTAGAGGGCCAGGAAGCTGGGATCGAAGGCGCTCATGTAGGCCTTCAGCACCTCGGGTTTGTCGCGCTCGGGGTCGACGCTGACGAACAGCACCTGCAGGCGCTCGCCGTCGGCGCCCAGCTGCTGCCGGACCTGGGCCAGCTCGGCCATGGTGGTGGGGCAGACGTCGGGGCAGTGGGTGTAGCCGAAGAACATCACCACCGCCTTGCCCTTGAAGTCCTTCAGCGAGCGCGGCTCGCCGTTGAAGTCGGTGAGGGCGAAATCGGTGGCGTAGTCCACTCCCGTGATGTCGACGGCGTGAAACTGGGCCTTCTTCTCGGACGAGCAGGCGGCCAGGCCACCGGCCAGCAGGGCGCCCGCGGCAAGACGCCCGAGCGTGCGACGACGATAGTTCATCTCAAGATCATCCAGGTTGTCCCGTGCGCTGCCAGCGCAACGCGGTCATGCGCCTGTTCAGACCGCGGTCCTTCGGCTGAGTTCCTGGCCCGCCCGGCGAGCAAGGCGCGCAGCGACATCGGGAATCATCTCAAATAGTGGTCCACCAGCAGCGCGGCAAACAGCAGCGACAGGTGCAGGATGGAGTAGCGGAAGGTCTTGCGCGCCAGCTGGTCCGAATAATCGCGCCACAGCAGAAAGGCGTAGCCGATGAAGCCGGCGTTCAGCACCACCGCCGCCACCAGGTAGAGCCAG
>CAYRHV010000336.1:0-3077 GCA_964424045.1 uncultured Ottowia sp.
GTGCTGCCGGCCATGAAGCTGGCGCCGTCGGAGAGCAGGAAGGCGATCGCGTTGGCAATCTCGTTCGGCTCGCCCATGCGGCCGATGGCGTGCAGGCCGACCAGGCCGGCCAGCATCTCGGCGTCCAGGTTGTCCAGAATCGGAGTCTTCACATAACCCGGATGCACCGAGTTGATGCGGACTCCCTGGGCCGCATAGGCCAGCGCCGCCGAGCGCGTCAGCCCGGTGACGCCGTGCTTGGCCGCGACGTAGGCGGGTGCCCCCGCGCTGCCGACCAGGCCGAGGATGGACGAGACGTTCACGATGGCGCCGCCGCCGGCGTTCAGCAGGGCGGGGATCTGGGCCCGCAGCGCGTGCATCACGCCGTTCAGGTTGATGTCGATGACGAGCTGCCAGTCGGCGGGCGTCATCTTGGCCACCGGGCGCGGGGCGGTGCCGACGCCGGCGTTGTTCACCGCCAGCTGCAGGGCGCCGAAGTGCTGCAGTGCGCAGTCGACCGCGGCCTGCGCCGTCTCGGGCCGGGCCACGTCGCCAGCGTGCGCCACGGCGCGACCACCGGCCTGCGTGATGGCGTCCACGACGCGTTGCGCCGGCTCGATCTGCAGGTCGGACACGACCACGTTCAGGCCGTTGGCGGCCAGCAGGCGGGCCGTGGCGGCACCGATGCCGGAGCCGGCGCCACTGACGAGGGCGGTGTTGCCCTGGAAGCTGTATTTCATCGCAATTCTCCGGTGGAAGAGGTGTCTGGAGCCTTGGACCTGGCGTCACTGCACCTTGCCGCCGCGCCCGTTGGCAGGTGGCGAGCGCCGCCGGAAAGGCTTGCTGCTCACGCGCGGCTGCAGGTTGGACAGACCATGATCCATATGTTATTAATAACCGACTGGTCAGTCTTTAGCATATCATCGAACCCATGAAAAAGCCAGAGCCAAGATCACGTGCAGCGGCGCCAACCGACCCCGTCGCGAGCGGTCGGGAGGGCGGCAGCCCGCCGCGGCGCCGCTTGCCGCCGCAGGAGCGGGTGAGTCAGATCCTGGATGCGGCACTGCAGGAATTTGCTGCGCGTGGCTTTGCCGCCACGCGCATTGACGACATCGCCCGGCGCGGCGGGCTGTCCAAGGGCGGCGTCTACGCCCACTTCGACAGCAAGGAGGCGATCTTCCAGGCGCTGCTGGAGCGCGCCCTGCGCTGGATCGACTGGGACGAGATGCCGCAGCCAGTGTCCAGCCGCGCTGGCGTGCGGGGGCTGGCGGAGTGGATCGTCGAACGCCTGCACGCCGCCCTGCTGAACCCCGAGGCCGTGCTGCTGCTGCAGCTGCTGGTGGCCGAGCGCGAACGCGTGCCGCGTTCCATCGATCAGTGGCGCGATCGTGTGACGCGGCTGCGGGCGCAGCGCGTGGCGGCGCTGATCCGTGCCCGGCTGGGTTCGGAGATCGGCGACGACAACCTGTTGCTGCGCCACCCCTGGCTGGCGCTCTCGCCGGTCATGCACGTGCTGGTGTGGCAGACGCTGTTCGGCCTCGGCAGCGCGCCCGACCCGGGCTTTCGCGCCGCCCATGTGGAGTTGCTGTGCCAGCTGCTGGGCGAGAACAGGGCGCCGGCGGCTGCCTGATCCGTCCCACTGGACCGCGGCGTTCAGCTGGGCATCAGCCGGCCATCAACTGATTCAGGACGCGGTGGTCGGCGGCGTCCGCGAAGCCGTCGAAGCGCCCGGCCTCGGCCAGCAGGCGGGCGGCGTGCTGCAGGCCGCCCCAGGCCGCGCGCGCCAGCGCGCCGCCGACGCTGACGCGGCGCACCCCGAGGGCCGCCAGGTCGACCAGCGTCAGCTCGCTCGGGCGGCCCATCAACACGTTCACGGGTTTCGGTGCCACTGCCTGCACCACGGCGGTGATCTGCTCGCGCGTCGTGAGGCCGGGCGCGTAGAGGCAGTCGGCGCCAGCCTCGGCGTAGGCCTGCAGGCGCCGCAGCGTGTCGTCCAGGTCCGTGCGGCCGAGGAAGAAGTTCTCGGCGCGGCCGATCAGCAGCACGTCCTGCCCCGAGGCGTCGATGGCGGCGCGCGCGGCGCGCATGCGCTCGACCGCCAGGCCGAACTCGAACTGGGGCGCCTGCGGGTCACCGGTCGAGTCCTCGATCGAGACGCCGGCAATGCCGGTGTCGACGGCCAGCGCGACGTGGCGCGCCACGCCCTCGGGGTCGTCGGCAAAGCCCTTCTCGAAGTCGGCGTTGACGGGCAGCTCGGTGGCGGCGACCAGCTCGCGCAGGTGCTCCAGCACCTGTGCCAGCGGCATGCCGCCGTCCGGCCGGCCGCGGGCCCAGGCGGCGCCGGAGCTGGTGCTGGCCAGGGCCTGGAAACCCAGGCTGGCGAGATAGCGCGCCGAGCCCACGTCCCAGGGATTCGGGATCAGGAAGCAGCCCGAGGCATGCAGTTGCCGGAATGCGGCGCGCCGGGTGCGGATGGCGTCGGGGGCAGGGGTGGTGGTCATGGTGCAGGTTCTCCAGAGCGCCATCGTAGTCCGTTGCCGCTTGCCAGCGCGCCCGTCGTGGATTCGCCGCGCCGGCGGGCGCTGCTGGGTGGCTGCCTGCCCATAATGGGCAGCAAGCCAACGGAGGGCCCATGCCGCAATCGACCGCTGTTTCCGCCTACCCGGCGTCCGAGCTGGACGTGAGCCAGTGGTTCAACATCGAGGCCGCCCCCACGCTGGCGGCGCTGCGCGGCCAGGTGGTGCTGCTGCACGCCTTCCAGATGCTGTGCCCGGCCTGCGTGCGCCTGGCGACGCCGCAGGCGCAGCAGGTGCACGAGCAGTTCGGCCGGCGCGGGCTGGCGGTGCTGGGCCTGCACACCGTGTTCGAGCACCACGAGGCGATGCAGCCGGTGTCGCTCGAGGCTTATATCTACGAGAACCGACTGAGTTTTCCGATCGGCGTCGACCGCCCCGACGGCCACCACGGCCTGCCGCTGACGATGCGCGCCTATGGCATGCAGGGCACGCCGACCCTGGTGCTGATCGACCGCCAGGGCCGGCTGCGCCAGCACGCCTTCGGCCACGTGCAGGACCTGGCGCTGGGCGTGGCCATCGGCA
>CAYRHV010000337.1:0-3062 GCA_964424045.1 uncultured Ottowia sp.
CGGCTGGTGAACCACTCGGCGTCGGCCCAGGACTGCAGCACCTCGGCGGCACGGGCGCTGCCGGCCTTGGCCTTGGCGGCGACGTCGTTGAAGTAGTCGAACATCAGCAGGGTGTGCTTGAGCGCCCCGGCGGCGATCGGGCCCAGCTGCTCGTCGTCGAGCAGCTCGATCAGCGGATGCACGTTGTAGCCGCCCACCATGGTGCCGAGCAGCTCGGTGGCGCGCGCACGGGAGATCAGGGCGACGTCGATGTCGCCATGCGCCACGGCGGCCAGGAACGAGGCCTTGACCTGGGCCGCCTCGTCCACGCCCGGCGGCACGCGGTGCGTGAGCAGGTCGAGCAGGAAGGCCGGATCCTCGCCGGCCGGCGGGCTCTTGATCAGCTCGATCAGGTCGGCCACCTGGCGCGCGTCCAGGGGCAGCGGCGGGATGCCCAGGGCGGCGCGTTCGGCGGCGTGTTCTCGGTAGGCTTTCAGCATGTCGTTCTCCACGTGGGCAGGGGCAGGCCCGCGCCGCCCTTCGTCTCGGGGCCGGCGCCGGGCATTTCAAGGGGCGAAGTCAGTTCTTGACGTCGCCCAGCAGGTTGATTGGCGGCTCGGTCTTCATGCGCGCCGCAAACTCGAGCTGGGTCGGGGCCGCGCACTCGTCGGCGATGCGCTGGCCGATCTGCTGGTTCAGCAGCATCGACTTGTTGCCCAGCTGCAGCCACATCGCGCCGGCCCGGTTGTCTTCCATGCGGATGGCGCCGGTGCGGCTTTCCACCGGGTGCATGTGGTAGCTCTGCTTGCCGGCGCGGACGTGGAAGAAACCGGGGTTGTTCGCATCGGGGTCGATGTTCACGCTGGCGCCCAGTTCACAGGGGATCTGGCCGGTGTAGACCAGCGCGGCCAGCGCCAGCTCCTGTTCGCTCAGGCGCTGGGTCGGGGTTTCCACCGGCGTGACGGTCTCGACCGCCTTGGCCGTGCGGGCCGGCGTCTTCTTCGTCGTCCTGGCGGTCTTCTTCGCGGGCGCGGCCTTCGTGGTTGCGGCGGCCTTCTTTGCCGGCGCGGCCTTGGGGGCGGGCTTGGCGGCCTGCGCATGGACAGCGCCGATCGGGACGAGGAGGGCCGCGACCAGTGCGATCAGGGAATGGCGTTTCATGCGTCGATCACTTTCATGCGAGGGAATGGAAACAGGAAGTATCGCCCGATTGCTCAGAACCATGGAGTCACTTCGGCTGGCAAGGTTCGGCCGGTTGCGTGGGCGCGCTCCAGCACCTGCCAGAAATGCCGGTAGCTGGCCCGGTCCTGCAGCACGCCCTGGTGGCTGATCGGAGCCCAGTCGGCTTGCGCTGCGGCCAGCAGAATGGCGGCGGCGGCCTCGATCTGCCGCTCGTCCGGCGCCAGCGCCTCCAGGATCGGGCGCACCTGCGCCGGGTGGATGCTCCACATGCGCGTGTAGCCGAGCTGCTGCGCGGCCCGCCGCGCGGCGCCGCGCATGGCCTCGACGTCGCGGAATTCGGTCACCACGCTGTGCGACGGCACCTTGCCGTGGGCATGCGCGGCCGAGGAGATTTCCAGCTTGGCGCGCAGCACCAGCGGGTGCGTGAACTGGCCTTCCAGGCCCATGCCGTCGGCCGGAATGGCGCCGCCGTGTGCGGAGACGAAGTCCATCAGGCCGAAGCTGAGCGACTGCACGCGCGGGTGTGCCGCGATCGCGAACACGCGCGAGACCGCCAGCGGGGACTCGATCAGCACGTGCACCGGCAGGCCGTTGCCGCCGGCGGCGTCGATCGCCGCCACGGCCGTGTCGACGTCGGCCACCGATTCGACCTTGGGGATCATCAGGTGGCTCCAGCGCCGGCCCAGCGCACCCACCAGGGTTGCCACGTCGGCCGCGAAGGCCGGATGGTCGACCGGGTGCACGCGCGCGGCCACGCGCAGCTGCGGCGCCGCGCCGCGCGCGAGCTCGACCACCATCCGGGCGTGCTCGGCTTCGCCGCCGACCGGGGCGCCGTCCTCGCAGTCCAGCGTCACGTCGATCACGCAGGTGCCGAATTCCTCGGCCAGCTCGGCCTGCAGCTCCAGGCTCTTGCGCATGCGCTGCTCGACGCCGCTGTAGTGGTCACACACCGGCAGCAGGCCGGCAGCGGCCTGGGCGCCCAGCAGGATGTCGCGGGGATGGGCCACGTGGCGCTCCAGCCCGCCTTACAGCAGGTGCTTGACGCCGTCGCGCTCGCCTTCGAGCTCGGCCAGCGTGTGGTTGATGCGCTCCTGGCTGAAGGCGTCGATTTCCAGGCCCTCGATCACCTTGTATTCGCCGTTTTCACAGGTGACGGGGAAGCCGAAGATGATGTCCCTGGGAATGCCGTACCAGCCCTGCGAGGGCACGCCCATGGTGACCCATTCGCCATTCGTGCCCAGCGCCCAGTCGTGCATGTGGCCGATGGCCGCGTTGGCCGCGCTGGCGGCCGAGGACAGGCCGCGCGCCTCGATGATGGCGGCGCCGCGCTTGCCCACGGTGGGCAGGAACACGTCGGCGTTCCAGGCCGGGTCGTTGATCAGATCCTGGACGCTGGCGCCGTCGATGGTGGCGAAGCGGTAGTCGGCGTACATGGTGGGCGAGTGGTTGCCCCAGACGCAGAGCTTCTGGATGCTGGCCACCGGCTTGCCGGTCTTGGCGGCGAGCTGGCTGAGCGCCCGGTTGTGGTCCAGGCGCAGCATGGCGGTGAAGTTTCCGGCCGGCAGGTCGGGTGCGCTCTTCATCGCGATGTAGGCGTTGGTGTTGGCCGGGTTGCCGACCACCAGCACCTTGACGTCGCGGCTGGCCACGGCGTTCAGCGCCTTGCCCTGGGCCGTGAAGATCTGGGCATTGGCGGCCAGCAGGTCGGCGCGCTCCATGCCGGGCCCGCGCGGACGGGCACCCACCAGCAGGGCGTAGTCGGTGTCCTTGAAGGCCGTCATCGGATCGCTGTGCGCTTCCATGCCTGCGAGCAGGGGGAAGGCGCAGTCCTCAAGCTCCATCATCACGCCCTTGAGGGCCTTCTGGGCGCGCTCGTCGGGGATCTCCAGCAGCTGCAGGAT
>CAYRHV010000338.1:0-3061 GCA_964424045.1 uncultured Ottowia sp.
CACGCATGTTGGCCTATGTCTTCTGGCATTACCCGTATGACGAGGTGGCGGTGGATCGCTACGAGCAGGCGCTGGTCGCCTTCTACGCCGATCTGGACCGCGCGCCGCCGCCCGGCTACCGGGGCTGCGCCACCTACCGGGCGCGCGTCCCGTGGTTCGGCGACCGGACCGGCTACGAGGACTGGTGCCTGGTGGAGTCGTCCGCGGCGCTGGAGACCCTGAACGCCGCGGCGGTCAATCCGGCACGCTGGGACGTGCACGCCGCCGTGGCAAGCCGCATGGACACGGGCGCCGGCGGCCTCTATTACCACATTGGTGGCGAGGCGGACCCGCGCGCCGGCGAGCGCGTGATCTGGCTGCGGCGGCCGCGCGGGATCCGCTACCAGGACTTTCTGGAGCGCATGACGACGGCCGGCGCGGAGGGCTTCATCGGCGCCTGGCGCAAGCTGATGGTGCTTGGACCCGGGGATGAATTTGCCCTGGTCGGGACGCGCGCGCTGAAGATCGAGCTGCCGGCACAGTGGCAGGCTCGGATGGTCGAGCGCGAGCGCCTCTGCTGATCAGCTCAGCGCAGCAGGCCGGCCAGCCGCTGCGAGATCAGTGCCTCGGCCTCGGCCATGATGCGATCGATCAGTTCCTTGACCGTCGGAACGTCGTGAATCAGGCCGGCCACCATGCCGCAGCTGAAGGCGCCGGCGTCCATGTCGCCGTCCTTCATGATGCGCGGATAGACGCCGGCGACCTCATTGATGATGTCGTCGAAGCGGAGCTTGTCGCCCAGCTCCTTTTCCTTGGCCAGCAGGCGCTCGACGGCGGCATTGTTCAGCACGCGCTCGGTGTTGCGCAGCGGGCGCATGACGAGGCGCGTGTCCAGTTCGCTGGCGGCGACGATGGCCTGTTTGACGTTCTCGTGCACCGGCGCTTCCTGCGTGGCGATGAAGCGCGTGCCCATGTTCATGCCGTCGGCACCCAGCGCCAGCGCCGCCACCAGCGAGCGGCCGTCGGCCATGCCGCCGGAGGCGACGAAGGGGATCTCGAGCTCCTCGGCGGCGCGCGGCAGCAGGATGAAGTTGGGCACGTCGTCCTCGCCCGGGTGGCCGCCGCACTCGAAGCCGTCGACGCTGATGGCGTCGCAGCCGATGCTCTGGGCCTTGAGCGCGTGGCGCACCGAGGTGCACTTGTGGATCACCTTGATGCCGTGCTCGTGCAGCAGCGGCATCCACTGCTGCGGGTTGTTGCCCGCGGTCTCGACGATCTTGACGCCGCCCTCGACGATGGCGCGGATGTAGCCCGGGTAGTCCGGCGTGTTGACGATCGGCAGGAAGGTCAGGTTGACGCCGAAGGGCTTGTCGGTCAGTTCGCGGCAGCGCGCGATCTCGCGCGCCAGCAGCTCGGGGGTCTTCTGCGTCAGGCCGGTGATGATGCCCAGGCCGCCGGCATTGGAGACCGCGGCCGCCAGCTCGGCAAAGCCGACGTAGTGCATGCCGCCCTGGATGATGGGGTGCTCGATGCCGAACAGTTCAGTGATGCGCGTCTTCACGGTGTTTGTTCTCCGGATGCGGGGTCGTTGGCGATGAGGGCTCCAGCATAGCCGGCCGCGTGGGCCGCCTTGTCACGCGTGCGTCCGCTGCTGCCGGTCGCACGCAGCGTGCCGTTCAGACACCACGCGCCCGCTCGGCGGCAAAGCGCTGGCGGAAGGCGCTGAACGTGCCGGCGTCCAGCGCGGCACGCATCTCGCGCATCAGCTGCAGGTAGTAGTGCAGGTTGTGCAGGCTCGCCAGCATCGGCGCCAGCATCTCGCCGCAGCGCTCCAGGTGGTGCAGGTAGGCGCGCGAGAAGCCGCCGCGCCCGCCGTCCTGCCAGGCGACGCCGGACTCGCCGGCGCAGGCGTGGCAGGTGCAGCTCGGGTCGATCGGCTGCGGGTCGTGGCGGTGGCGCGCGTTGCGGATCTTCAGGTCGCCGAAGCGTGTGAACAGGTGGCCGTTGCGCGCGTTGCGCGTCGGCATCACGCAGTCGAACAGGTCAACGCCGTGCTGCACGCCGAACACCAGGTCCTCCGGCGTGCCCACGCCCATCAGGTAGCGCGGCTTGTGCGCCGGCAGGCGGTGCGGGGTGTGGGCGATGATGCGCAGCATGTCCTCCTTGGGCTCGCCCACGCTGACGCCGCCGATGGCGTAGCCGGGCAGGTCCAGCTCCACCAGGCGCGCCAGCGACTCCTCGCGCAGCGCCTCGAACATGCCGCCTTGCACGATGCCGAACAGGGCGTTGGGGTTTTCCAGGCGCGCGAACTCGGCCTGGCAGCGGCGCGCCCAGCGCAGGCTCATCTCCATGCTGGCGCGTGCCTCGGCCTCGGTGGTGAGCTGGCCGCGCGTCTCGTAGGGCGTGCACTCGTCGAGCTGCATCACGATGTCGCTGTTCAGCACGGTCTGGATCTGCATGCTGACCTCGGGCGTGAGGAACAGCTTGTCACCGTTGACGGGGCTGGCGAAGTGCACGCCTTCCTCGGTGATCTTGCGCATCTCGCCCAGCGACCAGACCTGAAAGCCCCCGGAGTCGGTCAGGATGGGCCGATCCCACTGCTCGAAGCCGTGCAGGCCGCCAAAGTCGCGCACCACCTCCAGGCCGGGGCGCAGCCAGAGGTGGAAGGTGTTGCCCAGGATGATCTGCGCGCCCATTTCGCGCAGGCTGCGCGGCAGCACGCCCTTGACGCTGCCGTAGGTGCCCACCGGCATGAACATCGGCGTTTCGACGACGCCATGGTTGAGCGTCAGGCGCCCGCGCCGGGCGTGCGAATCGGGGTCCTGGCCGAGTTGCTCGAACTTCAGCATGGGCGCGATTCTCGATCATCGGCGCGCGCCAGCAACATGGCATCGCCGTAGCTGAAGAAGCGGTAGCGCTGCGCCACGGCGTGGCGGTACAGCGCCATCACGTGCGCGTGGCCGGCAAAGGCGCTCACCAGCATCATCAGCGTGCTGCGCGGCAGGTGGAAGTTGGTGAGCAGCCGGTCCACCACCTGGAAGCGAAAGCCCGGCGTGATGAAGATGCCGGTGTCGCCCTCGGC
>CAYRHV010000339.1:0-3060 GCA_964424045.1 uncultured Ottowia sp.
CACTACGACGAGAACGAGCTGGCGCAGGCGCTGTCGGGGCTGCCGGCGGTGGGGGTGTGAAATGGCGGGGCGGGCGGATTGGCTCGCGCCCAGCGGCGGGACGCTCCATCCGGTTGGGATTGATGCGGTCAGCTTCATGAGTCGCGCGCTGCGCGCGATCAGCTGCGGCATTCTGCTGTCATCGCGGGTTCTGCGGTGGCTGCGGATTCCGGCTGCATTCGAAACAGTCAGGGGCAAGTCGTCTGTCCGCCGGTCGGTGCGTCCCGCTTGAGGGACGTGGGGGCCGCGTCAAGTGTTCTCCGGTGGATGGCGGCATTGAAGTGGATGCCCTGGGCCAGCTTCAATGCGGCCCGGGTGCCTGCGTTCGCGATGCGTATGGAGAGGTGTTTTGTTCGGCCACGCCCAAAGGGGCCAGTTCGCTCGGCGTGTACGGCAAGCCGCTGTGCGTCGCCGGGTGCGTGAAGGGAGAGCCTGGGCTTTGCATCACACCCGAGGCGCTCGGCCCACCGAGTGGCGTGCGTCCCTGATCGGCCGACAAGGTTTGCGACGCGCTGCCGCGGCCGGCTTGCGCAACTGCGATGATCGCCCGCCCGCCCGCTCGCACTCGCGGTGCGTCAATAGCACAGGGGCCGCGATCGTTACCAATTGTGCAGCATTCTTGACGAGCCCGCGCGCGGGGCGCACGATGGCCGCTCGATCCTCACTGGCACATGAGCCGGCGCACACCGGGAGCTGCGATGGCCACTCGAACGAAAACCCCGCCGCCCAGCGCCGATGGCGCGGCGCGTGAGCAGCGTTTCCTGGCGACGCTCGGCAGCGCGCCACGTGCCCGGGCGCTCGGCGCGGCGGCGGCACTGGATCTTGATCGCCTGCCGGATGCCGACGGCCAGGTGCGTCTGCTGCTGACGGCCGATGATGCGCGCCGCCTGCTGGAGCAGGGCTTCGAGGTGCACCTGTCGGCCGCGTTGCCGGTGGCGGCGCTACCCAGGGAGCGGGTGATGTCGGACGCCCAGGCCCGACACTGGCTGGAGGGGCGGCTTAAGGGCCTGCCGCGCGAGAAGGGAGTCAGGTGATGTACCGCACCGTTGCCCAGATCGATTCGGCCCTGCATATCCTGGCCACCTGGTTTCCGAGCTTCTTCATGCGCCAGCAGTTGCCCGAGACCTCGGTGCATGGCCGTCCGGTGTACGCGCTGCGCCTGCGTGCCGGCGGCGGTGGCGACCGGCGCGCGGTACTGGTGATCGGCGGCACGCACGCGCGCGAGCTGATGAACCCGGACGCCATCGTCGAGCTGGCAGTCGACCTGTTGCTGTCGTATTCCAATGGCACCAACGTCGTCTACGGGGGCAAGACCTTCCAGGCAGACGACGTCAAGCTGATCCTGGAGGCGCTGGACATCTGGCTGGTGCCCTGCATCAACCCCGACGGGCGCGACCACGTGATGACGGTGGACGACCTGTGGCGCAAGAACCGCCGCGTCAACGCGAGCTCGACCTGCATTGGCGTTGATCTGAACCGCAACGCCGACATGGTTTGGGGCGTGGCGCAGGGCCAGACTTCGTGCTCGCCGTGCTCCGAGGTCTATTGCGGCGCCGGCGCCTTCAGCGAGCCCGAGACGCGCAACGTCAAATACCTGCTGGACACTTTGCGCGTGGTCTCGTTTGTCGACGTGCACTCGTTTTCCGAGCTGGTGCTCTACCCCTGGGGTCACGCGCGCGCGCAGACCACCGACCCGAGCAAGCGCTTCACCGGCTTGCCCACCCATACCTGCACGGCCAGCATTCCGGCCAGCTACGCCGAGTACATGACGCCGGTCGACTTGCGGCGCTTCCAGACGGTGGCGGGTCGTATCGTCGACGACATCGCCGCCGTGCGCTCGCGCCGCTACACGCCCGAGCCCTCGGTCACGCTCTACCCGACCACCGGCTCCCAGAGCGACTACGCCTACGGCCGCCACATCGCCGACCCGGCGCGCTACAAGACCTATGGTTTCACCTTCGAGACCGGGCCGTCGCTGGGCGACGTACGCGAGTCTTTCCATCCGGCCGATCCGGAGCCGGTCAAGCGCGACGCCAAGGCCGCTATGCTGTCACTGATGCAGCAGTCGGTATGTGCGATCGAGCTGATTGGCTCCACGCTGGCGGGCGGCGCACAGGTCGACGCGCTGCGCGTCGTGCGCGACAAGATGCTGGCCAGCACCCCGGCGGGGCGTGAGTGGATTGCGCTGTTCGAGCGCGCGCAGTTCGCCCTGCTGGCTACGGCCATGCGCGACCCGCGACTGCTGGCCGATGTTGGCGCGCTGGTGCGGCTGGCCATCCGGGCGCTCGGCGAGCCTGAGGCGGTGTTCGCCGAAGCGGACGCGCAGCAGGCGCGCGTGCTGCTCAAGAAGATGCGGCGCGCCACCAGACTGCGTGCGCTCGCCGCGGATCTCGACGCCGCCGACCAGCGCCTCGCGCAGCTTGGCGGCAAGAAGGTGCAGAAGGCGATCGAATCGCTGATGCGGCGCAAGCCGGCGCCAGCAGCGACACCGACCAAAGTCTGACCATTTCGCCGTCATAGCGATTCTGATTTGATAGCGTTTCACGCTTGTTTGGCAGGCGCTACAGGCCGATTGGGTATAAATTTTGGCGACTATGGCCGGATGACCGGGACGCCGCGATCGAATCTGGTGGTCATGCTGCGCTGAGCAATGCGTGCATCTCAAGCCTGTCTGGGTTGGGGATTTACACCACGCGGGGGACACGATCGGGGCGCGGTCGAGCCTGCTCGGGCTGGTGTTCGTGCTGGCGCTGTATTTCGGGCCGCCGTTGCTGGCCAATTCGCTCTACTACGCGCGCTGTCGCGCCCTGATCGAGCGCTGCCGCGCCGAGGCGGGTTCGCGCCGGCAATTCCTGGCCCTGCTCCAGGCCCGGGGCGGCATCAGCCGGGTCGTGCTGGCCATCGTGGTGGTGCTGGTAAGCCTGTTCGTCGTCGGCGTGATCGTCAGCATGTCGGTGGCCCGGCTCGCGGGCGAGCACTACGAGCGCAGCGGCCGGATGCCGGAGCAACTGGACGAATTGC
>CAYRHV010000340.1:0-3045 GCA_964424045.1 uncultured Ottowia sp.
CGTACACCAAGAAGATGCTGGCCTATCTGGCCGCGCACCCGGAGTTCCTGGTCGAGGCCACGTCGGTGACGGCGTTCACCGTGCAGCCGCCGCTGCCGCCGCGGGCCCGGGCCGCCGTCGGCAAGGCGGAGGTGGACGCCTTTCAGTCCGAGGAGGCGTCCAAGGTGCTCGATCCGGTGATTCGCTTCCTGCGCCGCAAGGGCTTCAAGCCCGCCGCCGGCTGGAAGGTTGGCCCCGCCGGCGAGACCATCGCCAAGTTCGCCGAGTCCGGCAAGTTCGACCTGATCATCATGGGCTCGCACGGCAGCAACGCCCTGCGCAACCTGGTCATGGGCTCGGTGGCAACCAAGGTGCTGGCCAACTGCAAGGTGCCGGTGCTGCTGGTGCGCTGAGCCCGCAGCAGGCCCGGGTCCGAGGCGGACGCACCGACTTCAGCCTCGGGCAGCGGCTGTGTCGAGCAGCTGCAGGCAGCGCGCCAGCACGGTGACGCTGTAGCGGCTGGCGACGCGCCTGGCAAAGCGCGTGAAATCCACATGCGCCATGTCGTCGGCGCGATCCGAGATGGTGCGCAGGGCGGCAAACGGAACCCCGTAGTCGAGGCAGACCTGTGCCACGGCGGCGCCTTCCATCTCGACCGCCAGTGCCTCGGGCAGCTGTGCGCGCAGGCTGGCGCTTTCCGCCGCGGTGGCGACGAAGCGGTCGCCGCTGACGACCAGGCCCGCGTGCACGCCGGCCCGTTCAAGCCCGAACTCGCGCACCACCTCGGCGCCCAGCGTGCTGGTGGCGTCTTCCAGCACCGTCTGCGCGGCCCGCGTCAGGGCGACCGAAAGCGCCGGATCGGCGGGGAAGCGGGCCCGCCCATAAAGCGGGACCTCATGGCGCGGGAACAGCGGCGAGGCGTCGATGTCATGCTGCAGGAAGCTGTCCGCCACCACGACGTCGCCGACGGCGACGCCGCCGGCCAGGCCGCCCGCCGTGCCGGTGAAGATGATCTGCTCGACCCCGAAGCGCTCGATCAGCACCGTGGCCGTGGTGGCCGCGGCCACCTTGCCGATGCGCGAGAGCACGGCGACGAGTTCATGACCGTGCCAGTGCCCGAGCCGGAATTCGCGCCCCGCCACGGCCTCCAGGCGCGCGTCGGGCAGCAGAGACAGGACTTCCGCCAGCTCTTCGTGCAGGGCGCTGACGATGCCGATCCGGCTCATTCAGCCATCCCCGCCAGGCACTCGCCACGCATGTCGACCGACTCAATCGAAGTGAGCGTCCGCTTCTTTGAGGACTCACTACCAACACCAATCACGGAGTCTTCTCAAGTTCGTCGCGCAGCGCCCGCCGCAGCACCTTGCCGACCGGGGTCTTGGGCAGCTCGTCGCGGAACTCGATGTGGTGGGGTCGCTTGTAGCCGGTCAACCGTTCGCGGCACCAGGCCTGCACGGCGTCCGCCGTCACGCTCGGATCCTTGCGCACCACCACCAGCGTGACCGCCTCGCCCGACTTTGCATCGGGCACGCCGACGGCGGCCACTTCGAGCACGCCGGGCATGGCGGCCACGACGTCCTCGATCTCGTTTGGAAAGACATTGAAGCCACTGACCAGGATCATGTCCTTCTTGCGGTCGATGATCCGGGTGTAGCCGCGCTCGTCCATGATGCCGATGTCGCCGCTCTTGAAATAGCCATCGGGCGTCATGACCTTGGCCGTTTCGTCCGGACGTTGCCAGTAGCCGGCCATGACCTGTGGGCCCTTGATCGCAATCTCGCCCGGTTGTCCGAGCGGCACGCCGACGCCGTTGTCGTCCAGGATCTTCACCCAGGTGCTGGGCAGAGGCAGCCCGATGGAGCCGGTGAATTCCTTCGAGGTCACCGGGTTGCAGGTCGCCGAGGGGCTGGTCTCGGACAGGCCATAGCCTTCGACGATCGGGCAACCGGTCTTTTCCAGCCAGAGCTTGGCCACGGCACCCTGGACTGCCATGCCGCCGCCCACCGAGATCCGCAGCTGGCTCCAGTCGACGGTGTTGAAATCGGGGTGATGTGCGAGCCCGTTGAACAGGGTGTTGACGGCCGGGAAAGTGTGGAAGGTCTCCTTGGAGAGTTCCTTGAGCGTGCCCTTCAGGTCGCGCGGGTTCGGGATCAGGATCAGCTTGCCACCGGTGCGCATCGTGAGCATCATGCCCACGGTGAAGGCGAAGATGTGATAGAGCGGCAGCGCGCAGACGGCGGTGGACTGCTCGCCTGCCGGGATGCTCTTCATCACCGGCTCGTTCCAGGCTTCGGACTGCAGCACGTTGGCGATCAGGTTGCGGTGCAGCAGCATGGCGCCCTTGGGGACACCGGTGGTGCCGCCGGTGTACTGCAGCACGGCCACGTCGTCCGGACCCACGCTGGCCGGCGTGAAGCGGCTGGCCTGCCCCTTGGTGATGGCCTCGTTCCAGCGCACCGCGCCCGGCAGGCTGAACGGCGGAACCAGCTTCCTGGCCTTGCGCACCACGTAGTTCACCAGGGCTCCTTTCAGGAAGCCGAGGCGGTCACCCATCGCCGTCAGCACCACGTGCTTGACAGGCGTGTTGGCCAGGCACTTCTGCAGCGTGGCGGCGAAGTTCTCGATGATGATGATCGCCTTGGCGCCTGAATCCCGGAGCTGGTGCTCCAGCTCGTGCGAGGTGTAGAGCGGGTTCACGTTGACGACGACGAAGCCGCCCCGCAGCACCGCCGCCACGGCGGCCGGGTACTGCGGCATGTTGGGCATCATCAGCGCCACCCGGTCGCCCTGCTCCAGGCCCAGGCCCTGCAGGTAGGCCGCCAGCGCGTGGCTTTGCGCGTCGGTGTCGGCGTAGCTGAGGCTCTGTCCCATGAAGCGGTAGGCCGTGCGATCGGCGAACTTCTGGAACGCCTCGTCCATCAGCGCCACCAGGGAGGGGTACTGGCCCGGATCGATGTCGGCCGGAACCCCTTCCGGGTAGCCGGCCAGCCAGATGCGCTCGCTCATGTCAGGAGTCCTCCGTGGGTGTGGTGTAACAATAATCTTGCAACGTATTGTGACCGGTCG
>CAYRHV010000341.1:0-3029 GCA_964424045.1 uncultured Ottowia sp.
CGCGATCCAGGGCAATTTCGCGCTGCTGCTGCTGCTGGCGACCGTGGTGACGGGCGCCTACTGGGTGGCCGAGCGGCTGGTGTTCCTGCCGCGGCGCCGTGCCGCGGTGGCGACGCTCGACACGCAGCGCGAGCGCCGCCATGCCGAGCTGGCCGCCCAGGGCATCACCCAGGTCGATGACGCCGATCTGGTGAGCGCGCGCGAGCGCCTGCTGCACCAGCCCTGGTGGCTGGACTGGACGGCGGGCCTGTTCCCGGTGATCCTGATCGTGTTCGTGCTGCGCTCCTTCGTGTTCGAGCCGTTCAAGATCCCCTCGGGCTCGATGATTCCGACGCTGCTCGTCGGCGACCTGATCCTGGTGAACAAGTTCACCTACGGGCTCAAGCTGCCGGTGGCCAACGTGCGCATCACCCAGGGCCGGCCGCTGCAGCGTGGCGACGTGGTGGTGTTCCGCTACCCGCCCCAGCCCAGCGTGGACTACATCAAGCGCGTCATCGGCCTGCCCGGCGACGAGGTGGCCTATCTGGACAAGCGCCTGACCATCAACGGCGAGCCGGTGCCTGAAACCGCACTGTCGGACTTCTTCGACGAGTCGACGATGACGTATTTCCGGCAGTTCGAGGAGCGCCTGGGTGCCAAGAATCACCGAATCATCGTGGATCAGCACCGCGCAGCACTGATTGGCAACCCCGATGCCTTCGAATATCGGGACAATTGCCGCTACAGCGTCGAGGGAGTCACCTGCACCGTGCCCGAGGGTCACTATTTCATGATGGGTGACAACCGCGACAATTCGCTCGATTCGCGTTACTGGGGCTTCGTGCCCGACGCCAACATCGTCGGCCGGGCCTTTTTCGTCTGGATGAATTTTGGCAACCTGGGGCGCATCGGGTCGTTCCAATGAACAGGGGGAGGGGAGAAACCGTGAAATACCCATTGGCGTCGTCGCAGCGCGGCATTTCCTTCATCGGCCTGCTGTTCCTGGGCGTGGTGCTGGCCTTCGTGGCCATCGTCGGCGCCAAGGTGACGCCGACCGTGACTGAATTCATGTCGATCCAGAAGGCGGTCAAGAAGGCGGCTGCCGACGGCGACACCGTGCCCGCGGTGCGTGCGGCGTTCGACCGCACGGCGGCGGTCGACTACATCGATTCGATCAGCGGCAAGGACCTGGAGGTGACCAAGGTGAACGACAAGGTCGTGGTCAACTTTGCCTACGACAAGGAAATCGCCCTGTTCGGCCCAGCCTACCTGCTGATCAAGTATCGCGGTTCGTCGGCGAGTGGTTACAACTGACCGGGCTTCGCAGGCCGGGGCGCGGTCGGCCGGCGACACGCCAGCGGCCCTGCTGGCGCTGCAGCAGCGCCTGCGCCACTGGTTCCGTGACCTTTCGCTGCTCGAGCGCGCACTCACGCACCGCAGCTTCTCGGCCGACCACAACGAGCGGCTCGAGTTCCTGGGCGATTCGGTGCTCGGGCTGGCGGTGGCGCACATGCTCTACCACGCGCTGGAAGATCTGCCGGAGGGCGACCTGTCGCGCGTGCGCGCCCAGCTGGTGCGCCAGGACAGCCTGCACCGCCTGGCGCTGGATGTGGGCCTGCCGGAGCTGATGCGGCTGGGCGAGGGCGAGCTGCGCTCGGGCGGCCGCACGCGCCCGTCGATCCTGGCCGATGGCCTGGAGGCGGTGATCGGCGCCGTCTACCTGGACGCCGGCTTCGAGACCGCGGCCGCCCTCGTGCAACGCCTGTTCGACACCGTTGAGATCACGCCGGCGCTGTCCAGCGCCGCCAAGGACGCCAAGACCAGCTTGCAGGAATGGCTGCAAGGACGCAAGATGCAACTGCCGCACTACGAGGTGAAGGACGTGCTGGGTGCCGCGCACCGGCAGACTTTCGAGGTGGCCTGCCGGGTCGTGGAACTCGGGCTGGAGACGATCGGGCAGGGCCCGTCGCGCCGAGCCGCCGAGCAGGCCGCGGCTGCCGTGATGCTGAGCCAGTTGCAGTCCCGAGCATGAACCCGACCGACCCCGCGCCCGAACCTCCGGCGAACGCCGAGCCCGCGTCCGAGCCCGCCGCACCGTCGGTGCGCCGCTGCGGCCTGGTGGCCATCGTCGGGCGCCCGAACGTCGGCAAGTCCACCCTGCTGAATGCCCTGGTGGGGCAGAAGATCAGCATCACCAGCCGCAAGGCCCAGACCACGCGGCACCGCATCACCGGCATCCGCACGGTGGAGGACGGCCAGGGCGGCGGCACGCAATACGTGTTCGTGGACACGCCGGGTTTCCAGACGCGCCACGGCTCGGCGCTGAACCGCTCGCTCAACCGCGCCGTGCTGGGCGCGATCGACGGCGTGGACCTGGTGCTGTTCGTGGTGGAGGCGGGCAACTTCAACCTGCAGGACGCCAAGGTGCTGTCGCTGCTCAAGCCGGAGGTGCCGGCGCTGCTGGTGGCCAACAAGCTGGACCGGGTGCACCGCCGTGCCGAAATCGCGCCCTGGCTCAAGGGCATGCAGGAGCGCCACCCGTTCGTCGAGTTCGTTCCCATGTCGGCCAAGAGTGCGCGCGACGTGCAGCGCCTGCTGGCGCTGTGCGCGCGCCACCTGCCGGAGCAGCCCTGGTGGTACGAGGCCGACGAGCTGACCGATCGGAGCGAACGCTTCCTGGCCGGCGAGGTGGTGCGCGAGAAGCTGTTCCGCCTCACCGGCGACGAGCTGCCCTACACCTCGACCGTGACGGTCGAGCGCTTCGACGAGGAGAAAAGCCGCGCCCACGGTCGCATGCTGCGCATCGCCGCCAGCATCGTGGTCGAGCGCGAGAGCCACAAGGCCATGGTCATCGGCCAGCAGGGCGAGCGCCTCAAGCGCATCGGCACCGAGGCGCGCCAGGAGCTGGAGCGTCTGATGGACGGCAAGGTCCACCTCGAGCTGTGGGTCAAGGTGCGCTCGGGTTGGGCCGACGACGAGGCGCGCGTGCGCAGCTTCGGCTATGAATGAATGACAAATGACGAATGACTTCGCCCGCGGCTTTGATGACA
>CAYRHV010000342.1:0-3024 GCA_964424045.1 uncultured Ottowia sp.
GCCCTGGGCATCCCCTTCATCTTCAAGAGCAGCTACGACAAGGCGAACCGCTCCAGCGGCACCAGCTTTCGCGGCCCCGGCATGGACAAGGGTCTGGAGATCCTGACCAAGGTGAAGCGCGAGATCGGCGTGCCGGTGCTCACCGACGTGCACACCGAGGCCGAGGTGGCGCGCGTGGCCGCGGTCGTCGACGTGCTGCAGACGCCGGCCTTCCTGTGTCGCCAGACCGACTTCATCCGTGCCGTGGCGCAAAGCGGGCGTCCGGCCAACATCAAGAAGGGGCAGTTCCTGGCGCCGCACGACATGAAGAACGTGATCGACAAGGCGCGTGCAGCGGCGGCCGAGAAGGGCCTGGAGACCGACGCCTTCATGGCCTGCGAGCGCGGTGCCAGCTTCGGCTACAACAACCTGGTGTCCGACATGCGCAGCCTGGCCATCATGCGCGAGACCGGTGCGCCCGTGGTCTACGACGCCACGCACAGCGTGCAGCTGCCGGGCGGCCAGGGCACCAGCAGCGGCGGCCAGCGCGAGTTCGTGCCGGTGCTCGCGCGCGCCGCCGTGGCCGTGGGCGTGGCCGGCGTGTTCATGGAAACCCACCCGGATCCCGCCCACGCGCTGTCCGACGGCCCCAACGCCGTGCCGCTGCGGCACATGAAGGCCCTGCTGGAAACCCTGGTCGCACTCGACCAGGCGACCCGCCGCAGCGGCTGGCTGGAAGACCATTTCGAGGCCTGAGAATGCCCGGTGCCTGCCTGCGTCGCGCTGGTCACCGCCATCCCGCCCGACCCGCGCCGCGATTCGCCAGCAACGCCTGGGCATGCGCTACCCTTGGGCCTGTTTCATTTCACCCGAACCGCGATGAACATGTCATCATGGAGCGGGTTTTCTGGTTCACGTGATAACAAGGATTTGAGATGAGTGCCATCGTTGACATCGTCGGCCGCGAAGTGCTGGACAGCCGCGGCAACCCCACCGTCGAGTGCGACGTCCTGCTGGAATCGGGCGTCATGGGACGCGCCGCCGTGCCTTCAGGCGCCTCCACCGGCTCGCGCGAGGCGATCGAACTGCGCGACGGCGACAAGAAGCGCTACCTGGGCAAGGGCGTGCTGAAGGCGGTGGAACACATCAACACCGAGATCAGCGAGGCCGTGCTGGGCCTGGACGCTTCCGAGCAGGCCTTTCTCGACAAGACCCTGATCGACCTGGACGGCACCGAAAACAAGAGCCACCTGGGCGCCAACGCCATGCTGGCGGTGTCGATGGCCGTCGCGCGCGCCGCGGCCGAGGAGTCGGGCCTGCCGCTGTATCGCTACTTCGGCGGCATGAACGGCTGCCAGCTGCCGGTGCCGATGATGAACGTCATCAATGGCGGCGCCCACGCCAACAACAACCTCGACCTGCAGGAGTTCATGATCATTCCGGTGGGCGCGCCGTCGTTTCGCGAGGCGCTGCGCTGGGGTGCCGAGGTGTTCCACGCCCTGAAGAAGATCATCGGCGACCAGGGCATGCCCACCGCCGTCGGCGACGAGGGCGGCTTCGCCCCCAGCGTGGAAAACCACGAGGCCGCGATCCAGCTCATCCTGCAGGCCATCGAGGCCGCCGGCTATACCGCCGGCCAGGACATCGTGCTGGGCCTGGACTGCGCGGCCAGCGAGTTCTACCAGGACGGCCAGTACGTGCTGGCCGGCGAAGGCGGCCTCAAGCTCTCGGCCGAACAATGGGTCGACATGCTGGCCTCCTGGTGCGACAAGTACCCGATCATCAGCATCGAGGACGGCATGCACGAAGCCGACTGGGACGGCTGGAAGGTCCTGACCGAGCGCCTGGGCGACAAGGTGCAACTGGTGGGCGACGACCTGTTCGTCACCAACACCAAGATCCTGAAGGAAGGCATCGACAAGCGCATCGCCAACTCGATCCTGATCAAGATCAACCAGATCGGCACCCTGACCGAGACCTTCGAGGCCATCGAGATGGCCAAGCGCGCCGGCTACACGGCCGTCATCAGCCACCGCTCGGGCGAGACCGAGGACTCGACCATCGCCGACATCGCCGTCGGCACCAACGCCGGCCAGATCAAGACCGGGTCGCTCAGCCGCTCCGACCGCATGGCCAAATACAACCAGCTGCTGCGCATCGAGGAAGACCTCGGCGACATGGCCCAGTATCCGGGCCGCGCCGCCTTCTACAACCTGCGTTGAACCGGCCTCGGCCCGCCACCCGACAAGGCTCCTGCATCAATCGATGGTCCAGCGCATCGTTCCCGCGGCCCTGATCGTGCTGTTCGTGGTGATCCACGCGCAGCTCTGGTTCGGCCGCGGCAGCGTGCCCAAGGTCACCGAGCTGCAACGCAAGCTGGATCAGCAACGGGTCGCCAACGCGCAGGCGCGCCAGATCAACGGCCAGCTGGCCTCCGAGGTGCAGGACCTGCAGGCCGGCCTCGGCATGGTGGAAGAAAAGGCGCGCTCCGAGCTCGGCATGGTGCGCCCGAACGAGATCTTCGTGCGGGTGATCGAGCCGCAGCAGTAAGACGCCGGCGACTACGCCGCGTCTGGCAAGGCACCGCCCACCAGCGGTCTCAGTGCCGCTGGCGTCCGCCGCCGCTGAAACTGCCACGCGGAGGACGGCTGCCCGGCGCCCAGTGGCCGCCACCGTGCCCGCGGCGATCCCAGCGTGGCGGCGGGCTGCGGTGCCCACCGCCGACGCGGCCGTAGAGGTTGAGCGACACCGTCGGCCCACCCCAGTAGGGCCAACCATAATAGGTCGGCGCGCCATAGACGGGGTAGTTGCCGTAGGCCGGATAGGCCACCGGCGCCCCAACGTCGTAGGGGCCGATCGGTGCCACGACGCAGCCCGACAGCAGCACCGCGGCAGCACCCGCCAGTGCCAGCGACAGGCGGCGGGCCAGGGAGGAAGGCTTGTGAGAGGCCATGGTGCGAACTCCGAATCGGATGCAATGGCCTTCCACTCTAGTGTTTTGTTTGATTAATATGTTTATTTACAACGCGGTTTGAAATAAAATGG
>CAYRHV010000343.1:0-3014 GCA_964424045.1 uncultured Ottowia sp.
GGCAAGAAGGACTGCCTGGTCAACATCGGCGGCTTCCTGTGCATGAACGACGACGAGCTCTACCAGCGCGCGACCGAGCTGGTGGTGCTGTTCGAGGGCATGCCCAGCTACGGCGGCCTGGCCGGGCGCGACATGGAGGCCATGGCGCGCGGCATCGAGGAGTCGGTCGACCAGCACTACATCAGCCACCGCGTCGGCCAGTGCCGCTACCTGGCCGACCAGCTCGAAGCCGCCGGCATCCCGATCGTCAAGCCGGTCGGCGGCCATGCGGTGTTCCTCGATGCGCGCGCCTTCCTCGACCACCTGCCGCAGGACGAATTCCCGGCGCAGACGCTGGCGGCCCAGCTCTATCTGGAGAGCGGCGTGCGCAGCATGGAGCGCGGCATCGTCTCGGCCGGACGCAACCAGGAAACCGGCGACCACCACCGGCCCAGGCTCGAGCTGGTGCGCCTGACGATTCCGCGCCGCGTCTACACCTACGCCCACCTCGACGTCGTGGCGCGCGCCTGCAAGGACCTGTATGCACGCCGGCGCGAGATCCAGGGCATGAAGATGGTCTACGAGCCGAAGTTCCTGCGTTTCTTCACCGCCCGTTTCGAGCCGCTGCCGGCGCCGGCGGTCGCTGTGCAGGCTGAAGCCGAGCTTGAGCACGCCTGACGTCGTTCACGCCCTCCTGCATTGAAAGAGGGCAGGAGCGAGGGCCTGCGCCCGCTGCGAACCTCCGGCCCCTCACCCCGGCCCTCTCCCCAAAGGGGCGAGGGAGCGGGCCGCGAGCGATGGTGCGCGTTGCCGCCATCCCGCCATCCACCCCCTCCCCCGCTGGGGGAGGGCAGGGGTGGGCGCCAGCCGCCCCGCCGCACCCGCCGTGGGATGATCGCCCCATGCCAACGCCGCCACCAGGCTGCTTCGAGCGCGAGCACCAGCGCCTCGAGGCCGAGCTCCACGCCCACCTGCTCGCGGTCGTGGGGGCCGACTTCGCGCAGGCCCACGCGCTGCTGCAGCCCTGGCGCGCCGCGCTCGCGCGCCACATCGAGATCGAGGAGACGCGCCTGCTGCCGCACGTGCCCGCAGGCGCGCGCTGGCAGGCCCGGGTCTACCGGCTCGAGCACGAGCGCATCGCCCTGCTGGCGGACGAATATGCGGCGCGCGTGGCCGCCATGGCGCGCCGGCCACTGGCCGACGCGCGCGCGCAGCGCGAGGCGGCACTGGCGCTGCTCGACGCCGCGCACGCGCTGCGCCACCTGCTCGAGCACCACCACCAGCGCGAAGAGATGGCGCTGGCGCTCGAACTGCCCGCTGCCTTGCAGCAGGCCGCCTGGGACGGCAGCGACGCGCCAGCCAGCCCCGCGCCCGAATGACCCGCCTGCCGGCCGAGGCGCCGGCCTGTCCTACCATCGGCGCGAGGCCGGTGGCTCGCGTGCCGCGATCTACGGCCGCCACCAGGAGCACCGATGAGCAAGCCAGACGACCCCCGCAAGCAGGCCGACGCGCGCGCGCTGCACGCCGAAACCCGGATCATGTCGGGCGGCTACGACCCCTTCCAGGCCGAGGGCGCGGTCAAGCCGCCGGTGTTCCTGACCTCGACCTTTGCCTTCCGCACGGCCGAGGACGGCGCGCATTTCTTCGACGTGGCGGCGGGCCGCGTGCCGCTGGCCGAGGGCGAGGCGGCGGGGCTGGTCTACAGCCGCTTCGACAACCCCAACCTGCGCGTGGCCGAGCAGCGGCTCGCGCTGCTCGACGGCAGCGAGGCGGCGCTGGTCACTGCCAGCGGCATGGCGGCCATCGGCGCCGTGCTGCTGACCTTCCTGCGCCCGGGCGACCAGGTGGTGCAGTCGGCGCCGCTCTACGGCGGCACCGAGACCCTGCTGTCGAAGGTCCTGGCCGAGTGGGGCATCGGTACCCACGTGATTGCCGACGGCCTGTCGGCCGCCGCCATGGGCGAGGCGCTGGAGGTGGCCGCGGCCAGCGGGCCGGTGCGCGTGTGCTACGTCGAAACGCCGGCCAATCCCACGAACGCCCTGATCGACCTCGAGGCCCTGGTGGCGCAGATCGACGCCTTCGAGCAGCGCCACGGCGTGCGGCCGATCTCGGTCTGCGACAACACCCTGCTGGGGCCCGTGTTCCAGCAGCCGATGCGCCACGGCATCGACCTGTCGGTGTATTCGCTCACCAAATACGTGGGCGGCCACAGCGACCTGGTGGCCGGCGGCGTGACCGGCCGCAAGGCGCTGCTGGACCGGGTGCGCGCCACGCGCGGCGTCTACGGCTCGCAGCTCGATCCGCACTCCGCCTGGATGCTGGGGCGCTCGATGGAGACCGTGGTGCTGCGCATGCGCCAGGCCGCCGGCAGCGCCAGCCATGTCGCGCGCTGGCTGGCCGACAACCCCTACCAGCGCGTCGTCGTGCACCACCCCGAGCAGGTCGAGGGCGCGGCCTACCAGGCCGTCTACCGGCGCCAGTGCGCCGCCGCCGGCTCGACCTTCTCGTTCGTGCTGGAGGGCGGGCGCGCCGACGCCTTTCGCCTCATCAACGCGCTGACGCTGTTCAAGTCGGCCGTCAGCCTGGGTGGCACCGAATCGCTGATCTGCCACCCGGCCTCGACCACGCATTCGGGCGTGCCCGCCGAGGCACGCGCCGCCGCCGGCGTCAGCGAAGGCCTGATCCGCATCTCGATCGGCCTGGAACACGCGGACGACCTGATCGCCGACCTCGACCGGGCGTTCCGGGCCCTGGCGGATTGATGCGGGCCTGCTGCAAAGACGACGTGTGACGGTCGACCGTGCCGCGCTTGGGTGACGGGGTGGTCATCCGTCAATCCCGCCGGCGCAGCACCCTCATCCGACGCGCTGCGCCTCGAGCCAGGCCTGGAACATCAGCACGTCCCACAGCAGGTGCTGCTGGTTGCGGTGGCCCGACAGGTGCTCGGCCCAGACCTTGCGGATCGGCTCGGGCCGCAGGAAGCCGTCGCGCCGCAGGCGGCTGGCGGCGAGCAGGCTCTCGGCCCAGTCGGGGAT
>CAYRHV010000344.1:0-3013 GCA_964424045.1 uncultured Ottowia sp.
TGGTGGAGAGGAGGAGGATCGAACTCCCGACCTCCGCATTGCGAACGCGGCGCTCTCCCAGCTGAGCTACCCCCCCACGCAAGCGCGCTATTTTAACGTGAAATCAGGCGGCGGGGGCGGCCTGGGCTTCGAGCTCCTTGCGGATCTGGTAGGCCCGGGTGCCGGTGTCGATGGCAACGTCGTCCCAGCTCAGCATCTGGCCCTGGGCGACGGGCCGCACGACTTTCACGTCGTGCGCCAGGCCGAGCGGCAGGCCACCCTGGGCGAGCGAGCGGGCGGCGGGCTGCAGCTTGCCCCAGACGGTATAGCCGCCTTCGCCGTCCAGCAGTTCGCCGGGCCGCAGGTCGCGCTTGGCGGTGGCGACGACGTCGGCGTGCCAGCCGCGGGCAACGCCGGTGGCCTCGCCGCGCAGGGCCGCGCTGGCGACGCTGAAGCCGACTTCCAGGCCGATCAGGTGCCAGCGCTTGTAGAGCGTGAAGTAGCGGCCCGAGTCGTCGGTATGGACGTTGTATTCCTCGAAGCAGTGCTTGATGTAGTCGGTCTCGGCCTCGACCGTGACCCAGACGCCCATGCGGATGTCGTAGTCGATCGGCGTGCCATCCGGGCGCAGGCAGGAGATGACCTCGACCATGCCGTGCTGCTCGAGCACGCCGCCCTCGGCGCGCGGGCGCGTCAGGTTCGGGATGTCGGCAATGCTGCCGGGCGGGTAGGCCAGGCCGGCGGCGGGCACGGCCAGGCCGGTGGCGTTGGCCACAGCCGTGCTCTCGATGGCGGGCTTGCTGCCGTCCAGGAAGCTGTTGAACATCTTCGGGTTCAGGCCGCCGCGCGCGGCCTGCTCGGGCGTCAGGCCGTAGTAGCCCCAGACGGTTTCGGGCGTCGATCCGCTGAAGTGCGGCAGCCACTTGTGGCCGCGCCCGGCCGCCACCACCGGAAAGCCGCAGGTGCGGGCCCAGTCGACCAGGTCGCAGATCAGCGCCGGCTGGTCGCCGAAGGCCATGGAGTAGACGACGCCGGCCTCGGCCGCGCGGCGCGCCAGCAGCGGGCCGCAGAAGGCGTCGGCCTCGACGGTGACGTTGACCACGTGCTTGCGCTGCTCGAAGGCGGCCAGGCAGTGGTCGACGGCGGCGATCGGGTGACCGGTGCACTCGACCACGACGTCGAGGGCGGGGTGCCGCACCAGGGCCTGCCAGTCGTCGCCGACGTGGGTGCTGCCGTCACGCAGCGCGGCGTCGATCGAGGCAGCCTGCGCCCGCTCGGCCGGCCAGCCGACGCGCGCCAGATTGGCGCGGGCGTTGTCGGGCGAGAGGTCGGCGATGGCGGCCAGGTGCACGCCCGGGGTACGCGGTACCTGGGCCAGGTACATGGAACCGAACTTGCCGGCGCCGATCAGGCCGACGCGGATCGGGCGGCCGGCGGCGGCGCGCTGTTGCAGTTGCTGGTGCAGGCTCATCGAGTATTTGCGTGGTTTTTGCGGGGCTTGCTGCTTTTATCACGACGGCGCGCCCCGTGCCCGGTCACATCCCGACACGAATTGCCGGATAATTTTTTTCATCATGATGCCGCGTTTCTCGATTTGCGTGCGTGCCGGCCTCGGGGTGGCACTGGTGGGGGCCCTGGGCGTGGGCTCGGTGGCCGGGGCGGCGCCGGCGGCGGGTGCCTTGGCGAACGCAGCCGCCCCTTCGGCCAGCGCCGCGGCGCCGCCTGCTGCGGGTGCGCTCCGGCCCTTCGGCACGCCGGCGCCGCTGATCCGGCCCCTGCGCGAGGGCGTGCGCGCGCCCGAGGTGCGCGAGTTGCAGGTGCGGCTGCGGCACGCCAGGTTCCTCGCCGCGTACGATGCGCACGATCGGTTCGACACGCCGACGCGCGAGGCGGTGCGCAAGTTCCAGCGCAGCCTGGGACTGGCGGCCAACGGGGTGGTGGACCAGGCGACCTGGGACGCGCTGCGCCAGCGCTCGCGCGATCCCACCGAGGCCGAACTGACGAACACCGACGTCGGCCCCTGGTTCACGGCGCCGAACCAGCCGGGTTATGTCAAGGAGCTGCAGCACCGGCTGCGGCAGCTGCGCCTGTACCAGGGCGCGCTGGATGGCGAGCTGAACACCGACACGCGTGCGGCCATCGTGGCCTGGCGAGCGCGCAACGGTCTGCCGGCCAGCGAGGTGGTGGACGAGCGCACCTGGCAGCTGTTGATCCGGCGCACGCACAACCCGCGCTACGCGGATCTGTTCGACGCGCCTCCGGCCAGCACGCTGGCGCAGGAGCTGGATCCGCGCTGCACCACCGGCAAGGTGGTGTGCATCTCCAAGCGGCAGCAGCGCATGTCCTACGTCGTCGATGGCCAGGCGCGTTTCACGCGCGAGGCACGTTTCGCCATGCCGGGCTGGGACAGCCCGGAGGGCGAGTTTCGCATCTGGTACCGCAACAGCGACACCGTCTCGCGCATCTTCGGCGAGCGCTTTCCCATGCCCTATGCCTTCTTCTACCAGGGCAACGTGGCGGTGCACTTCTCGCAGGACTTCGCCGACAAGGGCTACGCGGGCGGCTCGCACGGCTGCAGCCAGCTGCGCGACTACCAGGTCGCCAAGTGGCTCTACGAGCAGGTCAGGGTGGGCGACAAGGTGGTCGTGTACTGAGCGCCGGGCGCGGCCTTCGCCGGGCTGCGTCAGGGCGCGGCGCTCAGCGCATGCCGTTGCGGCGCGCCAGTTCGACGAACAGGCCGGAATGGTCGAGCGCGCCGTCGCCGTGCGCGACGCCATCGGCGTAGAGCTGCTCCAGCGCCGCGGTGATGGGGGCGTCGAAGCCCATGGCCTGCGCCGTGTCGAGCGTGTTGCGCAGGTCCTTGAGCTGCACGGTCATGGCGGCGCGCTGGGCGAAGTCGCGTCGCACCATGCGTTCGCCGTGCAACTGCAGGACGCGGCTTTCGGCAAAACCGCCGCCGATCGCCTCGCGCACCTTGGCCGGATCGGCGCCGCCGCGCTCGCACAGCAGCAGGGCCTCGGCGACGGCGCCGATG
>CAYRHV010000345.1:0-3010 GCA_964424045.1 uncultured Ottowia sp.
GCCATGACGGCGTTCCAGACCCGGCTGGCGCAGGACCTGCCGCCCTTCGTCACCGCCGGCGGCAACCCGGCCGAGGCGCAGAGCATCAACGCCGAGGGGCTGCGCCGGCGCGGCTATTCGGCCGAGCGCCTGGCCATCGTCAAGCAGATGCACCGCCTGCTCTACCGCAAGGGCCTGACGCTGGAAGCGGCGCTCGAGCAGATCGAGGCGCTGCGTGGCGAGGTCGAAGAGGCCGACGCGGACGTCGCGCTGATGCAGGAGTTCCTGGCCTCGGCCCGTCGCGGCATCGTGCGATGAGGCCCGCCAGCGGCCCGGGCTTGCTGGGCCGGCACGGCCACGGATCCGGCATCACGGATGACGGTCCCCGCCTGGCCCTGGTGGCGGCAGAAGCTTCAGGCGACCTGCTGGCCGGACACCTGCTGGACGCCCTGAAGGCGCGCTGGCCCGACCTGCGGTCGGTGGGCATCGGCGGCGCCGAAATGGCGGCGCGTGGCTTCGAGGCCTGGTGGCCGATGGAGCTGCTGTCCGTGCGCGGCTACCTGGAGGTGCTGCCGCGCCTGCCGGCGCTGCTGCGCCTGCGGCGCCAGCTCGGCGATCGGTTGCTGGCCGAGCCCCCGGACCTGTTCATCGGCGTCGATGCGCCCGATTTCAACTTCGGCCTGGAGACGCGGTTGCACACCGCCGGCATCCGGACCCTGCACTTCGTCAGCCCGTCGTTCTGGGCCTGGCGTCCGGAGAAGCTGGCCAGGCTGCAGCGCGCCGCGGGTCACGTGCTGTGCCTGTTCCCGTTCGAGCCCGAGCTGCTGGCCGAGGCCGGCATCGCCGCCACCTACGTCGGCCACCCGCTGGCCAGCGCGCTGACGGCGCCGGTCGACCGCGCGGCGGCGCGCCATGCACTGGGGCTGGCGGAGCAGGGCGTGCTGCTGGCCCTGCTGCCCGGCAGCCGCGCGGCCGAAGTCGAGCACCTGGCGCCGCGCTTCCTGCAGGCCGCGGTGCGGGTCCGCCAGGCGCGCCCGCAGGCACGCTTCGTGCTGCCCGCCGTGCCCCACCTGCTGCCCCGGGTCCAGGCCCTGGTGCAGGCCAGCGGCCTCGGGCCTTCGGTCACGGTGCTGCGCGGACAGTCGCATGCGGCCCTGGCGGCCTGCGACCTGACGCTGATCGCCAGCGGCACGGCGACGCTGGAAGCCGCCCTGCTGCGCCGACCGATGGTGATCGCCTACGCCATGCCGTCGCTGAGTTACTGGCTCATGCGCCGCCGGCGCCAACTGCCCTGGGTCGGTCTGCCCAACATCCTGTGCGCGCCACGCGCCTGGCTGCGCCAGCCCGCGGGCATGACGGCGCGGCAGGCGGCGGACCGCCCGGACGCGCCGTTCGTCGTGCCGGAACTGCTGCAGGACGCCGCCACGCCCGAGGCGCTGGCCAGTGCGCTGCTGGACTGGCTGGCGGCACCGGAGAAAATGGCGGCGGTCGAGGCGCGCTTTGCCGCCTTGCACGAGGAACTGAGGCGCGACACCGCGCGCCTGGCGACCGATGCGATCGAGGAACTTCTTGCGCGCTGAACAGGCGAGCCTGGACTGGGACGTGCCGGGCCTGGTGGCCGGCGTCGACGAGGCCGGGCGCGGCCCGCTGGCCGGCCCGGTGGTGGCGGCCGCAGTCATCCTCGATCCGCGTCAGCCGATTGACGGCCTGGCCGACTCCAAGCAGCTCACCGCCCTGCGGCGCGAGCGCCTGTTCGAGCAGATCTGTGCCCGCGCGCTGTGCTGCTCGATCGCCCAGGCCTCGGTGCAGGAGATCGACCGCCTGAACATCCTGCAGGCCACGCTGCTGGCCATGCAGCGCGCCGTCGCCGGCCTGCGCCTGCCGCCGGCCAAGGTGCTGGTCGACGGCAACCGCCTGCCGGCACTGCCGGTGCGGGCCGAGGCCGTGGTCGGCGGCGACGCCCGGGTGCCGGCCATCTCCGCTGCCTCCATCCTGGCCAAGGTGCACCGCGATCGCTGGTGCCAGCAGGTGGACGCCGACTGGCCCGTGTATGGCTTTGCCCGCCACAAGGGCTATGGCACCGCGGCGCACCTGGCCGCGCTGCAGGCGCATGGCGCGTGCGAGCACCATCGGCGCTCGTTTGCGCCCGTGGCGGCGGCGCTGGCGGCCGGAGGGCAGGGCGGATGAGCGCAGCCGAGCCCCAGCGCATCCGCTCGCGCGACAATCCGCTGGTCAAGGAGCTCCGGCGTCTGGCCCAGGACAGTCACGCCTGGCGCCGGCAGGGCCGCGTCTGGATCGAGGGCGAGCACCTGTGCCGGGCCGCGCTGGCGCATGGCTGGCGGCCGGCGCTGGCGCTGTTCACGGCCTCTGCCTGGCCCGGCGCGCCGGGCGACCTCGTGCACGCCGCCGGCCGCACGGTGGTGCTGGACGATGGCCTGATGGCGCATGTGAGCGGCCTGCCGTCCGCGCCACCGCTGGCCTTCGTGCTCGAGCTGCCGGCCGCGCCGGCACTGGATCCGGCCGCGCCCACCGTGGTGCTGGACCGGCTGCAGGACGCTGGCAACGTCGGTTCCATCCTGCGCAGCGCGGCCGCCTTCGGCTTCACTCAGGTCGCGGCGCTGAAGGGCACGGCGTTGCTGTGGTCACCCAAGGTACTGCGTGCGGGCATGGGGGCGCATTTCGGCCTGCGGCTCGTCGATGGTCTCGACGCCGCCGAACTGGCGTCGCTGTCCGTGCCGCTGCTGGCCACCAGCTCGCACCAGGGCGACTGGCTGCATGGCGCCCGGCTGCCCTGGCCCTGCGCCTGGATCTTCGGGCACGAGGGGCAGGGCGTGGCGCCGGCGTTGCAGGCGCGTGCTGGCCAGGTGCTGCGCATCGCCCAGCCGGGCGGTCAGGAGTCGCTCGGCGTGGCTGCGGCGGCCGCCATCTGCCTGCACGCCAGCGCCGCCGGGCAGGGCGGAGGTGGAGGCGTTGCCTTGCCTGCAGCGGTGCGGGGCCCGTCGTTATAATCAAACGCTTTTTTCGAACAGCG
>CAYRHV010000346.1:0-2992 GCA_964424045.1 uncultured Ottowia sp.
AGCCCTTGAAGATGCGCTTGAACTCGGCGCCCCACTTCTGGATCTCGGTGTCGCCGAGGTCGCGAATCGCCAGCACCTGCACCTGGTCGATGCCCTCGATGGGCGGGAACACGCCTGGCGCGGCCACGTATTCGCCCACCTTGGTCGCCAGCAGGCCGGCCGCCTTTTTCGACAGCCAGTAGTCCATGAAGGCGCGTCCGGCTGCCGGGTGTGGCGCCTTGGCCGTCAGCGCCATGGCGCGCGGCGTGCCCAGCAGCGGCTGGCCGCCGCGCGGGCCCCAGGCCAGCGGCGCCGGCGCCTTGGTGACGACGTATTTGGGCATCGAGATGGCGATCGCCTTCTCGCCGCTTTCGATCGGCGCCGGCGTCGGGCCGAAGCTGGCGACGAACATCGGCTGGTTGGCCGCCAGGCCCTGGACGAAGGCGCTCCAGTCGGCCTCGGAGGCAAACACCTTTTCCTTCAGGCCGACCAGCCAGGAGATGGTGGACGAATGGGTGGCCGGGTCGGCCATCACGATCTGGCCCTTCCATTTCGGGTTGGCCAGGTCCTCGTAGCGTTGCGGCGCATCGGCAGCCTGCACCTTCTGTGTGTTGTGGAGGTAGGAGACGTATTCGACGCCGAACAGCTGGATGGTGTCGTCCGGTCGCGTCCAGTCCGGGTAGTCGGCCGCGGCCGGCGAGCGGTAGGGTGCCAGCACGCCGTTGGCCTTGAGGATCTCCAGCACCGGCAGCGGCCCCTGCACCACGTCGGCCAGCAGCTTGCCGGCCTGGGCTTCGGTGGCCACGGTGGAGACGAACTTGGAGCTCGAGATGCGCGTGTATTCGCCCTGGATGCCGGTGTCCTGGCCGAAGGCCTCCATGATCGGCTTGACGGCCGTGATGTTGGCGTAGAACACGGCCTTGCCCTCGGCGCGCGCAGCGGCCAGGTCGGCGCCTTCGGCGGCGCGTGCAGCGGGCAGCGTGGCGGCCAGGCCGGCGGCGCCCGCGAGGCTGAGGAGGGTTCGACGATCAATGGAATGCATGCGAATCACCTTTCAGGGCGAAGGTCGGAAGAGAAGGCATCAAGGGACGGCACGCCGGTCGCTCATGGCGTGTTGTCCAGCAGCCTGCAATCTACACCGTTTGTGGCATGACCCGAGCCGCGCGGGCGTCCCGGGTGTTGCCACCCGCTCGATGGCGTCAACTGGAACGGCGCCGCGCCCGGATGGTGGCCGGAATGCGGGTGGTGTTCCGGAAGATCTGCTTGAGCCTGGCGCCCCATTGCAGGATTTCGTCTTCCGGGATGCCGCGGCCCGCAAGCACCGTGGCCTGCTCGATGCCGGTCAGGGGTGGAAAGACGCCGGGCGCGGCCACATATTCGCCGACGCCCTTGGCCAGCATGTTGGCCGACTTGTCGGACAGCCAGTAGTCGATGAAGGCACGTCCGGCGGCCGGGTGCGGCGCGCCGGCTGCCAGCGCGATGGCGCGTGCGGTACCGAACAAGGGCTGCTCGCCCTTGGGGCCCCAGTCGAGCGGTGCCGGTGACTGGGTCACGACGTATTTCGGCATCGAGACGGCAATCAGCATTTCACCACTGGCCACGGGGGCTGCCGTGGCCCCGAGCGAGGCCACGATCATGGGACGGTTGGCGTCCACGGCGCGCAGGAAGGCGATCCAGTCGTCCTCGGATGCGAAGATCTTTTCCTTCAGGTTGACGAGCCAGGAAATCGTGTGCGGATGGGTGGCTGGATCGGGCATGACGATGCGGTTGCGCCATTTCGGATCGGCCAGGTCCTGGTAGCGCCGGGGCGCGTCCGCTGCCTTCACGTGGTCGGTGTTGTAGACGTAGGAGACGCATTCGATGCCGAACAGGTGCACCGTGTCGTCGGGCCGTGCCCACTCGGGGTAGTTGGCCGCCGCGGGTGGGCGGTAGGGCGCTAGCAGGCCTTCGGCCTTGAGCTGCTTGAGCAGCGGCTGTGGGCCCTGGACCACGTCGGCCAGCACCCGGCCGGCCTTGCCCTCGGCGCGCACCTTGCGCATCAGGTCCGGCAGCAGCTGGTAGGAATAGCTCGCCTTGACGCCGGTGTCCTGGTTGAAGGCCTCGACGATCGACTGCGCCCCGGTGATATTGGCGTAGAACGTCAGCTTGCCCTCGGCGCGTGCGCCTCTCAGATCCGGCGCGTCGGCGGCATGGCCCTGGACCAGCATTGTGCCGAGTCCGGCAGCTCCTGCGAGGTGGAGGATGGTTCGACGCTGGATGCTCGGCATGTCTGTCTCCTTTCGAGCCTGCGGCCGGCCGCTGGATCGCGGGCGCCCCACGCTGCATGCGGTCCCACACCCGGGCCGCCAGGTTCAGTCTATCAAGGAGTGCCGGCGTTGTCCGCTTCTTCTTCGCCTTTCGCCTCGGCTGGGCCCGGCGGCAGCAATTGCAGTGCCAGTGCCAGCGCGGTGTCGAGGTCGGGCTGCAGGCCGCCGTGCAGCAGCGCCGGCAGACCGCTGCGCTGCGCCAGGTCGAGCGGCTGTGCGCTCAGGCCGCAGACGATCAGCTGGACGCCGCTTTCGCGACAGCTGTGGGCCAGTGTCTTCAGTGCGTTGGCGCCGGTGCTGTCCATGTAGAGCACCTGGCTGAGGTCGAGCACCACGGCGCGTGCCGGCAGCCGGTCTTCCAGCTTTTCGGTGATGGTGGTGGAGCCGAAGAACAGCGCGCCCAGCAGGCGCCAGGCCTGGATTTCCCGCTCCCGTCCTTCGAGCTCGGGCCGCTCGATCGGCTCGGCGTGCGCCAGGCTGGCCATGCGGTAGATGAAGATGCCGCAGGCAGCCGCGATGCCGACCTGTACCGCCACCGTGAGGTCGAAGATCACGGTGAGCCCGAACACCGCCAGCAGGGTGCCGCCGTAGGTCGGCCGGTAGCGTCGCAGCTGGGAGAAGGCGCGCCAGTCGCCCATGTTCCAGGCCACGTGCATCAGGATCGCGGCCAGGCAGGCCAGCGGGATCGAGCTGGCCAGCGGCGCCGC
>CAYRHV010000347.1:0-2978 GCA_964424045.1 uncultured Ottowia sp.
AGGGTGTTGGCGGTGCCGAGGTCGATTGCCAGGTCGGTCGAGAAATACCGACGGATAGCTCCAAACATGAAAAAATCCTTCCGGGGCGTCGGCCGGCCCCAGGCACCGTCGCCCTTGCGTGGTTGCGCAGATCGTGTGTGAAACGCGAGAGATCCGGCGCTGATGCGGCCCGTGGGCGGGCGCTCGCGCCAAAGGCCGGATAATAACGCATTGCCCCCTCCCGGATGCCGTGCCAGCGGGCCTCCGGGCGGCGGGATTCCACCCTCTGTTGCGGCTTTCACTCCCCCATGGCCCTGACCCCTGACGACATCGGTCGCATCGCGCGCCTGGCGCGGCTCGACCTGGATCCTGGACAGAGTGAGCGCGTGCTCACTCAACTGAACGACTTCCTCGGCGTGGTCGAGGCGATGCGCGCCGTCGACACCACCGGCGTCGAGCCGCTGGCGCACCCCCTGGCGATGGTCCAGGACGTGCAGCTGCGCCTGCGCGACGACGTGGTGAGCGAACCGGACCGGCGCGAGGCCTACCAGCGCGGCGCCCCGGCGGTCGAGGACGGCCTGTTCCTGGTGCCACGCGTGATCGAGTGACGGCGATGGGCGATTGGCACGATCAGACCGTGGCGCAGCTGGCGGCCGACCTGCGCGGGCGCCAGGTGTCGGCGCTGGAGCTGGCACAGCACTTCCTGGCGCGCAGCCAGGCGCACGCCGACCTGGGCGCCTTCGTGGCGCAGGACGAGGACGTCACCCTGGCGCAGGCGCGCGCCGCCGACGCGCGGCTGGCGGCGGGCGCGGCGCCCTTGCTCACCGGCGTGCCGGTGGCGCACAAGGACGTGCTGGTCACGACCGACTTCCCGACCACCGCCGGCTCGCGCATGCTGGAAGGCTACCGCTCACCGTTTGAAAGCACCGTGACGGCGCGCCTGGCCGAGGCCGGCATGGTCTGCCTGGGCAAGCTGAACTGCGACGAGTTCGCCATGGGATCCAGTGGCGAGAACTCGGCCTTCGGGCCGATTCACAACCCCTGGGACCGCACGCGCGTGGCGGGCGGCTCCTCGGGCGGCAGCGCCGCCGCCGTGGCGGCGCGCCTGACACTGGCGGCCACCGCCTCCGACACCGGCGGCTCGATCCGCCAGCCGGCCAGCTTCTGCGGCCTCACGGGCATCAAGCCGACCTACGGGCGCGTCTCGCGCTACGGCGCGATCGCCTATGCCTCCAGTTTCGACCAGGTGGGCCCGATGGCGCGCACGGCCGAGGACTGCGCGCTGCTGCTGTCGGCCATGAGCGGTGGCGACCCGGAGCGCGACTCGACCGCGCTCGACCTGCCGCCGGAGGACTTCACGCGCGGGCTGGCAGACTCCATCGAGGGCCTGCGCATCGGCCTGCCGCGCGAGTTCTTCGGCGACGGCCTGGACGCCGACGTGCGCGCCGCCGTCGACGCCGCACTGGCCGAGCTGCGCAGGCTGGGCGCGCAGCTGGTCGACATCAGCCTGCCGCGCACCGAGCTGTCGATCCCGGTCTACTACATCCTGACGCCGGCCGAGGCCAGCACCAACCTGAGCCGCTTCGATGGCGTGCGCTACGGCCACCGTGCGAAGGACTACGCCGACCTGACCGACATGTACGTCCGGAGCCGCAGCGAGGCCTTCGGCGACGAAGTCAAGCGCCGCATCATCCTGGGCACCTACGTGCTCTCGCACGGCTACTACGACGCCTACTACCTGCAGGCGCAAAAGCTGCGCCGCATGATTGCGGGCGACCTGCAGCAGGCCTTCACCGAATGCGACGTCATTGCCGGGCCGGTGGCGCCCAGCGTGGCCTGGCCGATCGGCATGCATGCGGACAACCCGCTGGCGGCCTACCTGGCCGACGTCTACACGGTCGCCGCGCCGCTGGCCGGCCTGCCGGCCCTGAGCACGCCGGCCGGCTTCGGCGCCGGCGGCATGCCGGTCGGACTGCAGCTGATCGGCAACTACCTGCAGGAAGGGCGCCTCCTGAACGTCGCGCATCGGCTGCAGCAGGCGACCGACTGGCACACCCGCAAGCCCGAGAGCATCTGATTCCGCCATGAGCACACTGATCCAGGGCTACGAGGTCGTCATCGGCTTCGAGACGCACGCCCAGCTGCGCACGCAGAGCAAGCTGTTCAGCCGCGCCGCCACCGCCTTCGGCGCCGCGCCGAACACCCAGGCCAGCGCCGTCGACCTGGCGCTGCCCGGCACGCTGCCGGTGATGAACCGCGAGGCGGTGCGCTGCGCCATCCGGCTCGGGCTGGCGCTGGGCTCGCACATCGCGCCGCGCAGCGTGTTCGACCGCAAGAACTACTTCTACCCCGACCTGCCCAAGGGTTACCAGATCAGCCAGTTCGAGCACCCGGTGGTGCAGGGCGGTGAAGTGACATTTTTTGTCGGTGACAAAAAACGGACGGTGCGCCTGGTGCGTGCCCACCTGGAGGAAGACGCCGGCAAGTCGCTGCACGAGGACTTCCAGGGCATGAGCGGCATCGACCTGAACCGCGCCGGCATGCCGCTGCTGGAAATCGTCACCGAGCCCGACATGCGCAGCAGCGAGGAGGCCGTGGCCTACGCCCGGGCGCTGCACCAGATCGTCACCTGGATCGACGTCTGCGACGGCAACATGCAGGAAGGCTCGTTCCGCTGCGACGCCAACGTCAGCGTGCGCAGGCCGGGCCAGCCACTGGGCACGCGGCGCGAGATCAAGAACCTGAACAGCTTCCGCTTCATGCAGCAGGCGATCGACTACGAGATCCGCTGGCAGATCGAGCAGCTGGAGGACGGCCACGCGATCCAGCAGGCCACCGTGCTGTTCGACCCCGACAGCGGCGAGACGCGCGCCATGCGCAGCAAGGAAGATTCGGCCGACTACCGCTACTTCCCCGACCCGGACCTACCGCCGCTGGTGATTTTCGAGGACTGGATCGAGCAGGAGCGGGCGCGGATGCCGGAGCTGCCGCGCCACATG
>CAYRHV010000348.1:0-2973 GCA_964424045.1 uncultured Ottowia sp.
GATAGAATTGGAGATCTCACCCACCATGTTCATCACCACAGGAGCGCACCATGGAACTCGTTCGCAGCAGTCACATGCCCTACTGCATCCAGCGCCTGGAAGACGGGCGCTACATCGTCCTCAACCGGCACTACAAACCGCTCGGCGAAACCACGCGAGAGTGGGTCACCTACGAAACCCACCCCACGGCGTGCGCGCTGCAGATCACAGCCAGGCAGGCCGCACAGATCGACTGGGACGGGCGCGACAGCCTCGACCGCATCTACCTGTACAACGACGGCTGCATTCCCACGGAGAGCGAGGCGCATATGAAGGCTTACCTGGATCGGCTGGCGGTCTTGATGCACCTGAAGATCAAGCCGCCGCGCTGACGAGGCCCGCCTCGCGCATTGCGCTGGCAAACGGCAGCACGCGGCGCGAGGTCGGCAGCGCGTGCGCCTTCCAGTCTTCGCGGTTGGTCAGCACCAGACTGCCGCCGGCGATCGGGTCGCGGCCGTTCCAGTCATCAACCACCTTCGAGCAGCCGAAGTGTTCGGCGAGCGCCTGCGCGTTGCGGGTCTTGCCGCAAGCTTGCGGGCCATGGATCAGGACGGTGTTGGACATGCGATTGCTCCTCAGGGGTTGCGCCGCGTCACGCGGCCTCGTGGTGGTCGGTGGCCGGATGCAGGCCCTTGCCGGCGAAGTAATTGGCGAGCTTCTGGACGGTATGCACCGACGGATCGGTGACGGAGCCCTGCGCGATCTTGGCCACCGTGGAAAACGGCACGCCCGACTCCGCGGCGACTTGTCGCTGCGGGATCGCGCGGGCCTTCAGGCAGGCCATCACGAAGTCATAGAGGTTCATGGGGGTATCCATGTGCGCTACTCTAAACCCATCTATGGGTATTTGCAAATACCCGCGACTGGATTCAGTCTGGATGCACCATCCACGCATGGACATCAAGAGAGTGATCGCCGTCAATCTGGCCGCCTGGATGGCAGAGAATCCGGCCACCGACACCCTGAAGAAGCTCGCCAGCAGATCCGGCGTGAGCTTCGGCACTGTCCAGCGCGCCCGAAACGGCGAAGTGAACCTCACTGTCGAGAATCTTGACGCCCTTGCGGCGGCACTCGGCAAATCAGCCGCCGATCTGGTAACGCCCAGGTCTGAACAGGCCAGTATCCCATCACCCCTGCCCCATTACCTATTACCTTCGCCCAATATGCAAAACGGGCAGCAGGTGGCAGACTCGGCGAGTTTATATAGCTGGCCGTTCAAACTCGTCAGCCGTGAGGCCTACGACGCCCTCCCGCCAGAGGCGCAAGCGTATGTACAAGGCTGCCTGAAGCAGGCCATCGACCACGCGACCGAGCACTTTGCCACGCCGACCCGGAAACGGTCGGCGTGACCAAGTCATGCGCGACGATCATCAAGTTCCCGCAGCGCTGAACGTTCTCGGCAAACTGGCGAAGATCATCGACACATAACCAGGGAGAGCAAATGGAGCTGTTTATTTTCTGGGTTGGTATCGCTATTGCATGCGCCATCGTTGCGAGCAACAAGGGCCGAAGCGGCTTCGGATGGTTCATCCTTGGCCTGCTGTTTAGCCTGATTGCTCTGCTGATCGTGCTCGTTCTGCCGTCGATAACTGAAGACGCGGATACGCCAAGACCCGACACGCACATCAAATGTCCGGACTGCGCGGAGTTTGTGAAACGCGAGGCCCGGGTATGCAAACACTGCGGCTGCAAGCTCGTACCCCAGTGATGTACTGAGCGAACGACTGCGGCGCCCGCAACGCTCTCGCATGAGGACACGGCCCGCCTTGAGCGGGCTTTTTTACGTTAAGAAATACCCATCTATGGATTGACACAAGAAACCCAAAGATGGATACTCCACATCACAGCAGCACACCACCAAACACCAGGAGCCGACCATGGACCGCACGCTGATCGTGAAGCACACGAAGGACCGCCACGGAGCACCGCTGGCGGTCCTGCACAACCTGCCCGGCGACGGGGCCGAGTTCAGCGCGGCGCAGCTTCGCCGCCTGGCGGCCACGCTGCTGATCATCGCCGACGAGACCGACAAGCGCGGCGGCGAGCGGGTGCTTTCCGAGGTTCGCACCTACTGCCTGGACGAGGTGACAGCATGACCCGGCGCATCAACGCGCTGCTGCGCGACTACGTCGAACTCGTCGCGTGGTCTGCCGAAGTCGGCCACATCACCACCTTCGCCGCTGCGTGCCGTCTGGCCGCCGCGGGCGTGCCGATCGAGACCGCCCTTCGCAAGCTCGCCGGGAGGGCCGCATGAAGCGCGTCCGATACCTGCCGCCCGGCTCCATGCGTCGTCAGCGGCGCATCGGCCGCCTCGAAGGGTCAGTCGGCATGCTCGCGCTCGTATGCGCGATCGGCGCCGGCCTGGTCGCCGCCACGCCGCCAGAGCTCTACCGCCCCGCCGCTGCGACGGTGCGCCCGCTGCCGCAGGGCACGCCCGCGCCGGACGTGCGCGTCGAGATCCCGCCCTGCAGCGGCGCGGGTAAGGACTGCAGCCCCGAAGACACCCCCGCGCCGATCCTGCGCGAGCCCGTCGTCCCGCAGCACCACGCGGCGCCGCGGCCGCTGCCCGAACCCGGCACGCTCGCCCTCCTCGGCGCGGGCGTGGCGGCCCTTGCCTGGAGGACCAGAGCATGAACATGAATCCGACCCCCGATTGGTCGCGCCCACTGCGCTGGCACCGCGCGCGAACCGATGGCAATCCCTTGCCCATGCGGGCGCGCGTGCTGGCCGTGGTGCTGGTGTTCGGCGGCTACGGCCTGCTCGAAGCGCACGACGCCGCCACCGAGCGCGGCATTGCCGCCAGCGCGGCCACCCACGTGGCCGACGCCACCCCCTGAACACTCACGACCCCGGCCGGCGGAGGGGACATATCACCGGCAGGTCGTGACGTGGTGACGAGCGCCTCCCTGTTGCTGTGCCTGGCTGGGCAGCACG
>CAYRHV010000349.1:0-2956 GCA_964424045.1 uncultured Ottowia sp.
CTGGCAAGCCGATGCAAAACGGCTACATCGAGAGTTTCAACGGCAAGTTCCGCGACGAGTGTCTGAACGAACACTGGTTCCAGTCACTGCAGCAGGCTCGCCAGACGATCGCCACCTGGCGGCGCGACTACAACGAGGTTCGGCCGCACAGCAGCATTGGGCGCATCCCGCCCGCGCAGTTTGCTGAGCAGCACCGCCGGCATGCCGGCGGTGCTGCTCACCCCTCCCCAACAACCAAAGAAATCACGTAACCTTCAACCCGGACTCCTTCCGAATCGCTGGCATGGCGGAAGGGGGCAGGTCACTTCGTGGTAACGCAAACCCGCGTGTGCGACGAAGGCAAGCGCGACCGCATCCGCGCCGCAGTTCACAAGGGCAGGCGCGCTCCGGCAGGGGAGAGCCAATAAAGACACAAGCTGCTTGCGCGGACTCACAGCCCGCCCGAGACCCGCAGGATGCTGCCCGTCACATAGGACGACTGGTTCGATACGAGCCAGGCAATCGCTTCCGCAATTTCCCTGGGCTCGCCGGCCCGGCCCATGGGGATCCGGGAGGCCACCCTGGCCGGCCGATCCGCGTCTCCCGCGGCGGCGTGAATGTTGGTCAGGCTGGTTCCCGGAGAAACACAGTTCACGCGGATGCCCCTGGGGGCCAGCTCCTTCCCGAGACCGATCGTGAAGGCCTCGATGGCGGCCTTCGAGGCGGCGTAGTGCACATACTCGCCGGGGGCGCCGAGCGTTGCCGCAATCGAGGAGACGTTGACCACAACCCCTTGTCGTCCCGCCGCCAGCCAGCGCCTGACCACGTTCTGCGTCAGGGCAAGGACTCCAAGCACATTGACCTCGAACACCTGTCTCATGGTTTCCAGGTCTGTTTCGACGAACGAGCCAAGTCGGCCGGTGATGCCGACGTTGTTCACCAGCCCCACCAGGGGCGCCGCTTCCGCCGGGATGCGGGAAAGAATCCGGGGCGCGGATTCCGGGTCTCCTGCATCCGCCTGGATCGCCCAAGCCCGGCCGCCGATGTGCCGGACTCGGCGCACGACCTCGTCAGCTGCCTCCGCCTGCTTCAGGTAGGTGAAGCAGACGTTGTGACCCTGCCGGGCGAGCAGAAGGACCACTGCCGCCCCGATGCCCCGGCTGCCGCCGGTCACCAGCACCGTGCCCTAGTTCTCATTCGTCATCATCAGGTTCCTACTGTGTCTTCCAGCGCGCCGCTCCTGCGCCGCCTTGCATCGCTGGCCGTCTCATGCGGGTCGATTGCAGTTCTGGAAGCTCCGGATCGGCGGGCGCCGTGGCCCAGCGTGGCGTGGCGTGGCGTCAGCTCCGGTTGTAAGGCAACTCGATGCAATCGAACAGACCCGCCCGTCGCACACGATCAGGACCGGTCATGGCAGGGCAGTGCGCCACAAAGACTGAGGCAGCACACGCCGTGCTCACGAACGCCGCGCGATCCCGAACGCTGGACGTCGCCGGTTCCGCAGCACTTCGCTAGCTGCCGGACTGCAACAGCGTGGCCACGTGCTCGGCCGTCGCCCGGGCCGACGTCGGGTTCTGCCCGGTCACCAGCCGCCCGTCGACGACGACGTTCGAGACGAACGGCAGCCATGCCTTCTGGTAGCGGGCACCGCGCTGCTGCATCTCAGCTTCGGCGTTGTAGGGCAGCTTCGCAGCCACTCTGGCCAGGATTTCTTCCCGCCAGGAAAACCCCGTCAGGCGTCGCCCAGCCACCAGCAGCGAGCCGTCCGCCAATCGGGTGTTCAGCAGCCCACAGTAGCCGTGGCAGACCGACGAGACGATGCCGCCACGCTCGTAAATGGCACGGGTGATGCGCTGCAGCCCCTCGCTGTCGGGGAAGTCCCACATGACCGCGTGCCCGCCGGTGAAATAGATGGCGTCGAACTGCGCCGCGTCGACCGCATCAGGCTGCACAGTGGACGACAGCAGCGCCATCCGCGCCGGATCGGCCAGCCAGTCCCTGACGGACGCGTCGGCGAGCGGCCATTTCAGCGAACGCGGCTCGAGCGGTGCGACACCGCCCTGTGGACTCACGATGCGCTGTTCGTAGCCTCTGGCGGCAAAGACTTGCCACGCATGGGTCAACTCCGACAGCCACAGACCCGTCGGCTGCGTCGGATCCTGGTAGTGCGCAATGTTGGTGACGACGTGGAGTATTCGCCTGGTCATGCCGTCGACTTTCAGAAGGAATCAACAGATCACACTAACGTTGAACCCGGCTTCAATGTCAAGGGTTCCGTGCGGGCGCCTGCGGAGCGTCTTTTCGATTGCGGTGGCGGCTGGTCCTGGTCGCTGCGGCCGGGGTGGTCGCAGGGCCCGCTTCCGCCAGCCGCAGCGCCGACAGCACGCGCCGGGCGTTGGCGGCGCAATCCATGCCCTGGGGTCTGGCTTCGATCTGCGCCATCAGCTCCAGCAGATCGGATCTGCCTTGTGCAAGCCGAGCCTGCAGAGCTTCGATGTCCTGCACCTTGCGGCGCAGCGCATCGAGCAGCGCGTCGTGCTCCCAGTTGCTCAGGTCGCTGGGGCGCAGGGTGCGCAACTCGTCCAGGCTGAAGCCCGCACGCTGGCCCGCCACGATCAGCCTGAGGGCCAGCACTGCGTCGTCGGGGTAGCTGCGGTAGCCGTTGGCCTCGCGCTCGGCGGTGTCGAGCAGGCCGATGCGTTCATAGAAGCGGATGCGCGAAGCAGCCAGGCCGGTGCGTTGTGCAAGTTCGCCAATCTTCATGAGCGAGGGGGCTCCGAGCGAGCGCGTGGTTCGACATTCAACATTGCTTGAAGGTTAACCTCTCGGCCAGCACCCCAGGGCGCAACTCACCACGACGAACGGCACGCCGCTGCCGCGGGCGGCTGTCAGGCCCACACCGCAGCCAGTGCCGCCAGGGCAGCCGCGATCACGGGCTCGCCGCTGCGCTCGGCGCGCCAGACGAAGCTCAGCTCGC
>CAYRHV010000350.1:0-2956 GCA_964424045.1 uncultured Ottowia sp.
CCTCGACGCCACCGGCACAGGGCAGGAACAGGGTCAGGTCGCGCATGCTTCAGCCCCGGTTCCGGCGCAGGGCGGCGACGGGGATGCGCATGCCCTCGCGATACTTGGCCACGGTGCGGCGCGCGCAGTCGATGCCCTGCTCGCGCAGCAGTTCGGCGATCCGGTTGTCCGACAGCGGCTGGCACGCATCCTCGTCCTCGACCAGCTGCCGGATCAGGGCGCGCACGGCCGTGCTGCTGGCGCTGCCGCCGGCCTCGGTGGCCAGCGCCGAGCCGAAGAAATACTTGAGCTCGTAGGTGCCGCGCGGCGTCGCCATGTACTTGGCGGTGGTGACGCGCGAAATGGTCGACTCGTGCACACCGAGCCCTTCGGCCAGGTCACGCTGCACCAGCGGCTGCATGGCCAGCTCGCCGTGGATGAAGAAGTCGCGCTGGCGCTCGACGATGGCGCGCGCCACGCGCAGGATGGTGTCGAAGCGCTGCCGGATGTTGCGCACGAACCAGCGCGCCTCCTGCAGGTGCTGGTCGAGTGCCGCGTGGCCTTCGCCGGCGCCACGCAGGGCGCGCGCATAGGCCGCATGCACGCGCAGACGCGGCACCACGTCGGGATTGAGCTGCACGCGCAGCTGCGGGTCGTCGGCCGGGCCGCTGGCGCTGACGATGACGTCGGGCACGACGATCTGGTGCTCGACCTGGACAAAGCGCCGGCCCGGCTTGGGCTCGAGCTGCGCGACCAGGGCCAGCGCGGCCTGCACCGCACCCTCGTCGGCGCCGGCGGCCTGGGCCAGGCGCCGCAGGTCGCGGCGCGCCATCAGGTCCAGGGCTTCGGGCAGGGCGCACAGGCGCAAGGCGAGATCGACGACCTCGGCGTCGGCACCTTCGGCGTCGGCGCGTCGTGCACGCAACTGCAGCAGCAGGCATTCGGCCAGGTTGCGCGCGCCGACGCCGGTCGGCTCCATGGATTGCAGCAGGCGCAGCGCCAGGGTGAAATGGTGCACCAGCTGTTCCAGCGCTTCCAGATCGTCGTCCTCGTCGGTCAGGGTGGCGGCCAGCTGGGCCAGCGAATCGGGCAGGTAGCCGTCGTCGTCCAGCGACTCGATCAGAAAGTGCAGCGCGGCCGCATCCTCGGGCGCCAGGCGCAGCGCCAGCGCCTGGCGTTGCAGGTGCTCCTGCAGCGACTCGCCCGCCGGTCCGCGCTCGCCCGGCTCCGGCGCATCCTCGGGCGCCGCGCCGGGCCCGCTGTCGTGCAGCTCCCACTCGCGGTCATCGGGCGCCAGCGGCACGTCGGTCTCGCCGGCCCAGTCCCGCGGCGCCTCGAGTTCGGTCGACGGCGCTTCGCCGCCCTCCGGGCCCTCGTCCGCCTCCACGGCGGCGTCGGCGCCCCGGTCCGGCGCCTCGGGCTCGGGCGGCGCGGCCTCGTCCGGCTCGGCCTGCGCGTCCTCGCGCTCGAGAAAGGGGTTGTCCGCCAGCATCTGCTCGATCTCGCCTTCCAGCTCGAGCGTCGACAGCTGCAGCAGCCGGATCGCCTGCTGCAACTGCGGCGTCAGCACCAGCTGCTGCGAGGTGCGCAGCGACAGCCCGGGCTTCATCGCCATGGCGCCTCGGGACCGCGGTGCCTGGGGTGGCCGGCGGACGCTGCGGCGGGTACGGGCCTGGTCTGCATCGTCCTCAGAGCCGGAAGTGCTCCCCGAGGTAGACCCGCCGCACGTCCGGGTTGGCAACGATGGCGTCGGGCGTGCCGGCAGCCAGCACGCGCCCTTCGCTGATGATCACCGCGTGGTCGCAGATGCCCAGCGTCTCGCGCACGTTGTGGTCGGTGATCAGCACGCCGATGCCGTTCACCTTGAGGAAGGCGATGATGCGCTGGATCTCGATCACGGCGATCGGGTCGATGCCGGCAAAGGGTTCGTCCAGCAGGATGAAGCGCGGCTGCGTCGCCAGCGCGCGCGCGATCTCGACGCGCCGGCGCTCGCCGCCCGACAGCGCCGGCGCCGGCGAATCGCGCAGCGACTCGACGTGCAGCTGCTGCAGCAGCTCGGTCAGGCGCCGCTCGATCTCGGCCCGCGGCAGCGGCCGGCCCTGGGCATCGCGCTGCAGCTCCAGCACCGCGCGCACGTTCTCGGCCACCGTCAGCTTGCGGAAGATCGAGGCTTCCTGCGGCAGGTAGGACAGGCCCAGGCGCGAGCGCCGATGGATCGGCATGTGCTCGATCGGCTGGCCGTCGATCGCGATGCTGCCGGCGTCGGCGCGCAGCAGGCCGACGATCATGTAGAAGGAGGTGGTCTTGCCGGCGCCGTTGGGGCCCAGCAGGCCCACCACCTCGCCGCTGCGCACCTCGAGCGAAACCTCGTGCACGACGCGCCGGGCGCCGAAATTCTTGCGCAGGCCACGCACCTCGAGCCGGCTTTGCAGGCCCGCCTCCGGCGCGGCCGGCTGAACCAGCGCGTCGGTCGCGCTCACGGCTTCGGCTCCGTCAGCCCGGCCTCGGGTTGCAGCGGCAGCGCGGGCGCCGTCTCCTCCGTGCCGCCGTTGCTGCCGCCGCCACGCGGCGCCAGCACGGCACGCACGCGGCCGCCCGCGGCACCGGCGCCGGCCGCCGATCCGTCCACGGTATAGACCTCGGTGCGGTTGTTGTAGACGATGCGCTCGCCCCGGACCTCGTCCTGCACCACGGTGCCGGCCAGGCGCCGCATCTCGGCCTGACGCAGGAAAAGCACGGTGTCGCTCTTGCCGTCGTACTCGATGGTCTCGGCCTCGCCCTCGATGAATTCGTTCACGCCATCGCGCTTCTGGCGAAAGAAGGCGCGCTTGCCGGGCTCCGCCACCATCGTGCCCTGCTGGTTGCCGGCCGCATCCTGGCGCACCTCCAGCCGCGCACCGCGCATCACGATCGTGCCCTTGGTCACCACCACGCGGCCGGTGAAGGTGGACAGCTGCTTCTGGTCCTCGTAGCGCAG
>CAYRHV010000351.1:0-2953 GCA_964424045.1 uncultured Ottowia sp.
GCACCTTCACGCCGCCGGGCTTCCACGCCGGCGGCCTGCGCTACCACGGCATGGCTCCCTTGATCAGCCACTGCAAGGAGCTGGGCCTGCTGGATGCCGTGGCCTACACCCAGGGCGAGTGCTTTGCCGCCGGCGTGCAGTTCGCGCGTGCCGAGGGCATCGTGCCGGCGCCGGAGGCCAACCACGCGGTCAAGGGTGCGATCGACGAGGCGCTGCGCTGCAAGAAGGAAGGCAAGGCCGAGACCATCTTGTTCAACCTGAGCGGGCACGGGCACTTCGACATGGCGGCCTACCAGGCCTACTTCGCCGGCAAGCTGGTCAACGAGAAGTACGACGAGCGGGAGCTGGCGCAGGCGCTGTCGGGACTGCCGGCGGTGTTGGCGTAAGTCGGGGGCGGGCAGCCATGACGCACGCCTACATCGTCGGTCACATCACCGTCAAGAACGCCGAGCGATGGGCCGAGTATGTCGCCAGCGTGCCGGCGACGCTCGCGCCCTGGGGCGCCGAACTGGTGTTCCGGGGCCGGCAGGTCGCCGCCCTGGCCGGCGAGTTGCCGCACCCCGACATCGTCGTTGCACGCTTTCCCAGCATGGCGGCGGTCGATGGCTGGTTTGCCTCGGCGGCGTACCAGGCGCTGATCCCGTTGCGCGAGCAGGCGGCCGAGGTGGTGTTGCTGAGCTACGAAACCTAGACGTCAGGCACGCCCGTCTGCCGCTGCCGGCCGCACGCCCGCGGTCAGCGCCGTCAGTGCTGCCTCGTCCAGCGTTTCCTTGACCAGCAGTTCGCGTGCAGCCCGGTCCAGCACCGCGCGGTGCCGTTCCAGGAGGCGCGTGGCGGCGTCGAAGGCGTTCATCACGATGCCGCGCACGGCGCTGTCGATGTGCTGCTGGGTCTGCGGACTGACGTTGCAGCCGCCCGGCGCGGGGTAGCCGGGCACGTCGAGGAAGCGCGGGCGCTGGGCCTCGAAGGCGACGTAGCCCAGCACCTCGTCCATGCCGTAGCGCGTGACCATGTCGCGCGCGATGTCGGTGGCCTTGGCCAGGTCGTCGGCGGCGCCGGTGGACAGGTGGCCGAACACCAGTTTCTCCGACGCCCGGCCGCCCAGCAGCACCATGATCTTGCGCTCCAGTTCGGTGCGCGTCATCAGGAAGCGGTCCTCGGTCGGGCGCTGCAGGGTGTAGCCGAGCGCGCCGATGCCGCGCGGGATGATGGAGACCTTGTGCACCGGGTCGGTGCCGGGCAGGGCCAGGGCCACCAGGGCGTGGCCCATCTCGTGGTAGGCGACCACCTCGCGCTCGCGCTCGCTGAGCACGCGGTTCTTCTTTTCCAGGCCGGCGACGATGCGCTCGATGGCGACCGTGAAGTCGTGCAGCGTCACTTCCTCGGCGTTGCGGCGGGTCGCGGCCAGCGCGGCCTCGTTGCACAGGTTGGCCAGGTCGGCGCCGGAAAAACCGGTGGTGAGCTGCGCCACCTGCTCCAGGTCGACGCCGGCGGCCAGGCGGATCTTCCTGACGTGGACCTGCAGGATCTGCACGCGGCCGGGCTTGTCGGGGCGATCCACCAGCACCTGGCGGTCGAAGCGGCCGGCGCGCAGCAGGGCGGGGTCCAGGATCTCGGGCCGGTTGGTGGCGGCCAGCAGCACCACGCCCGACGAGCTGTCGAAGCCGTCGAGCTCGACCAGCAGCTGCTGCAGCGTCTGCTCGCGCTCGTCGTGGCCGCCGATCATGCCGCTGGAGCCGCGTGCGCGGCCCAGGGCGTCGAGTTCGTCGATGAAGATGATGGCCGGCGCCTTGGCGCGCGCCTGCTCGAACAGGTCGCGCACGCGCGCGGCGCCGACGCCGACGAACATCTCGACGAACTCGCTGCCGCTGATGCTGAAGAAGGGCACGCCGGCCTCGCCAGCCACCGCCTTGGCCAGCAGGGTCTTGCCGGTGCCGGGCGGGCCCACCAGCAGGACGCCCTTGGGCATGCGCGCGCCCAGGCGGCCGTAGCCCTGCGGGTCCTTCAGGAAGGCGATGATCTCCTGCAGCTCGGCCTTGGCCTCGTCGACGCCGGCGACGTCGGCGAAGGTGACGCCGGTGTTCTGCTCGACGTAGACCTTGGCGCGGCTCTTGCCGATGCTCATGAAGCCGCCGATGCCGCCGCCGGCGCGCTCGGCGAAGCGCCGGATGAGGAAGAACCAGAGCCCAAAAAAGATCACCGCCGGCAGGATCCAGGACAGCAGGTCGCGCAGCCAGGTGCTCTCGATCGCGCGCGAGTACGGCACCTGGTACTGGTCCAGCCATTCGGACGTGGCGACGTCGACCCGGTTGGCGACGATCACGGTTTTGCCGCCGTCGGGGTTCTTCAGCTTGCCGGTGATGGTGGTGTCGCCGATCACCACCTCGGTCACGCGCTGCTCGGCCAGCGCCTGCTCGAATTCGCTGAAGGGCACCGGCTCGACGGTGCGGGCCTGCCACACGGTCTGCAGCATGAACAGGGCCAGCAGGGCCATCAGCCAGTAGCCGACGTTCCACTGCGTCTTCGGATCGGGTTTGCTGGGCATCGGTCGCAACCTCGCGCTTGCTCGCGGGAGCCCGGCGCCGCGTGCGGGTCATTCGGCTGGCGTCGGGCCGGCGGTGTGCGTCAAGTGTAGCCACCGGCCCGGATGCCGGCCGGTGCGTGGATTTCAATCCACGCTGTCGAACACTTCCAGCAGCCGGTCCAGCCCGCCCAGATCGATCGCCACCTTGGCCTGCTCGCGCACGCTGGGCTTGGCGCGGTAGGCGACCGACAAGCCGACCGCATCCATCATCTCCAGGTCGTTGGCGCCATCGCCCATGGCGATCGCCTGGTCCGGGTCGCAGCCGATCAGGCTGCAGGTTCGCAGCACGGTCTGGCGCTTCATGGCGCCGTCGCAGATGTCGCCCCAGCTCTGCGGCAGGATGCGTCCCGTGAGCTGGCCATCGACGAT
>CAYRHV010000352.1:0-2949 GCA_964424045.1 uncultured Ottowia sp.
TGAGCACGATCGCCAGGCCCGGCCAGACCGCCAGCATGGGGGCGTCGAACATCAGGGTCTGGGCTTCGGCCAGCATGCGGCCCCAGCTCGGCTGTGGCGGCTGGGTGCCCAGGCCGAGGTAGGACAGGGCGGCCTCGGCCAGGATGGCGACGGCAAAGCGGATCGTCGCCTGCACGGTGAGCACGGCCGCGATGTTGGGCAGCACGTGTTCGAAGGTGATGCGCGTCGCGCCCTTGCCGCAGGCGCGCGCCGCCAGCACGTAGTCGCGGCTCCAGACGGCGTTCGCGGCGGCGCGCGTGATGCGCGCGAAGCTGGGGATGTTGTAGATGCCGATGGCGACGATGGCGTTGACGATGCCGGGCCCGTAGACCGCCGTCAGCATGATGGCCGACAGGATGGCGGGGAAGGCGAAGCCGAAATCGGACACGCGCATGATGAGCTCTTCCACCCAGCCGCGCCGCGCCGAGGCCAGCAGGCCGAGCAGCGTGCCGGCCAACAGGCCGATGCCGACGGCGATGACGCCGACCAGGATCGAGGCGCGCGCGCCCACCAGCAGCAGCGACACGATGTCGCGCCCGAAGGCGTCGGTGCCGAGCCAGTGCGTGGCGTCGGGCGCCAGCAGCTTGTCGTCCATGCGCACGTCGTAGACCGAGAACGGCGTCCAGACGTAGGACAGGGCGGCGGCCAGCGCCAGCGCCAGTGCCAGCACGCCGCCGATCACGAAGCCCGGATGGCGGCGCGCGCGCGCCCAGAAGCCGGGTGCGCTGCGGCTGGTGTCCTGGGATGACGTGGCTTCAGGCATCAAAACACGGCAGCGCGATCACTTCCAGAGGCCGCGGAGCAGGTCATGCGGGGCACCCGTGGCCGGGGTCTCCCTGGCCACAGGGTGCGTCCCCCTCAGGGGGAAGGAGCGCAGCGACATAGGGGGAGTCATATCTCGTTCGCCTTCACACGCGGGTCGATCACGGCATAAAGCACGTCGACCACGAAGTTGACGATGACCACCATGGCAGCCAGCAGCATCACGCAGTTGCGCACCACGATCAGGTCGCGATTCGCGATGCTCTGGAAGATCAGGCGCCCGAGGCCCGGCAGGTAGAACACGCTCTCGATCACGATGGTGCCGGCCAGCAACTCGGCGAACTGCAGGCCCATCACGGTGATGACGGGGATCATGGCGTTGCGCAGCACGTGGCCCCACAACGTGGCGCGGCGGCTCAGGCCCTTGGCGCGCGCGGTGCGCACGAAGTCCTCGCGCAGCACCTCGAGCACGGCCGAGCGCGTGAAGCGCGCCAGGATGGCGGCCTGCACCACGGCCAGCGCCAGGGTGGGCAGGATCAGCGCCTTCAGCCCGTCCCACAGACCGGCCAGCAGGCCGTCGTCGAAATACCAGCCGTCGAAGCCGCCGGCCGACAACCAGCCGAGCTTGACCGAGAACAGCAGGATCAGCAGGATGGCAAACCAGAAGTTGGGCACCGCGATGCCGAGCTGGGCGATGGCCATCAGGCCGGTGTCGCCGATCCGGTTGTGCTGCGAGGCGGCATAGACGCCGATCGCCAGCGCCAGCACCGTGGTCAGCGCCATCGCCAGCAGCGCCAGCGGCACCGTCAGCAGCAGGCGCTCGGCGATCAGCTCCGACACCGGGCTGCCGTAGACGTAGGACAGGCCCATGTCGCCGTGTGCCAGGCCGGCGATCCACTGGCCGTAGCGCTGCAGCGCCGGCTGGTCGAGCCCGAGCTCGACGGTCTTGGCAGCGACGGCGGCCGGATCGGCGTCGGCGCCCATCAGCACCTGGGCGGCGTTGCCGGGCAGGATCTCCAGCACCGCGAACACGATTGCGCTGGTGGCCGCCAGGGTGAGCAGCAGCGTGAGGCAGCGCTTGACGAGGAAGTAGCTCATCGGTCGGCGCGATTATCGGCAAGCCGGTGCGGCTGCGGTCCGGCGCTGGGCGTGCCGGGCCGGCTCAGGTGGATGGCGCCGGACCGCCACCGGGGGGCGGTGCGTCCGCCGGCGCCGGGCGCGGCGGCTTGGGGCGCGGAGGCCGGCTGGTGTGGATGCGCTGGGTGGCGGTGTCCATGTCGCCGGCCAGCAGCAGCTCGAGCGCGCCGATGGCGCGGTCGATGGCCTGGTCGATGGCGATGTGCTCGTCCATGGGTGGCCGGCGCAGCACCCAGCCCGTCACTTCGCTTCGCGCGCCGGGGTGGCCGATGCCCAGGCGCAGGCGCCAGTAGTCGGGACTGCCCAGGCGGGCATGAATGTCGCGCAGGCCGTTGTGGCCGGCGTGGCCGCCGCCGTGCTTGAGCCGGGCCTCGCCGGGCGGCAGGTCGAGCTCGTCGTGCGCCACCAGGATCTGCTCGGGCGCGATCTTGTAGAAGCGCGCCAGCGCCGCCACCGACTGGCCCGAGAGGTTCATGAAGGTCTGCGGCTTGAGCAGCCAGACCGGGCCGCCGGCGGTGTTGACGCGCGCCATCAACGCCCGATAGCCGCGCTCCAGGGCCCAGCTCGCGCCCAGCTTGCGCGCCGCCTCGTCGACCCACCAGAAGCCGGCGTTGTGGCGCGTGGCCTCGTATTCGGGGCCGGGATTGCCCAGGCCCACCAGCAGCTTGATCATGGATGTGGATTATGGGCCGTGGTGTCCCGCGGCAGGCGGGTAGGGCAACGCTGAACAAGTTCCTCGCGCGCTGCGCATCCCTGCCTGCGGCGGTCTGCGGCGTTGCAAATGCTCGCGAGCGGCGGCTATTGCTGCGCTTCGCCCTTGCAGGGCGCGGGCCCGCCAGAGTCGGGCCCTCTTCGTGCCGTCCAGCGCTGCGCAGGCAGCGCTGGAGCCGCGGCACTCAGCCTTGCATCCCATTCCCATGCAGGGTGTGCCGCATCACGATGACCTGTTCAGCGTTGCCCAAGAAAACGGCCCGCAGGTCGTGCGGGCCGTGTGGGGGACGTGGCCGTGGC
>CAYRHV010000353.1:0-2922 GCA_964424045.1 uncultured Ottowia sp.
TCCGTCAGGCCGCCAGCGCCCGCCGCTGCGCGCGCCACAGCATGGCGACGCCCGATACCGCCAGCACCAGCAGCAGGCCCAGACCCGCCGCATAGCCGCGCACCGGCGTCCACAGCAGGCCCACCGCCAGCGGCGCCGCCGCACGCGCCAACGCCAGTGGCAGGCCGAGCGCACCATTGAGCGCGCCCACGTGCGCGGCGCTCACATACTGCGCCAGCACCGTGCCGCGCACGATGGTCAGCATGCCGTTGCCGACGCCGTACAGCAGGGTGAACAGCAGCGCCGCCCAGCCGTGGCCGCTGCCCGCCAGCAGCGTGGCCAGCGCCAGCGGAATCAGCACCGGCGCCCAGCGATTGGTGGCGTGCACGTCCAGCCGCCGCTCGCCCAGGTAGAGGCCGAGCCGCCCCAGCACCTGCAGCACGCCGATGCTGGCCGGCAGCGCCACCGCCCAGCCGGGCGGCAGCCCGCTCTCGCGCAGCAGGCTCACCAGGTGCGGCGGCACGGCCGCGGCCACCGCCATCAGCAGCACCGTGAACACGCCAAGCTGCCAGAACACCGGCCCGCGCAACTGCGCCGTCAGGCCCGCGTCCGGCCCCGTCGCGCCGTCGGGCGCACCCGCCACTGGCGCCGGGCCGGGCGCACCGCGCAGCAGCACCGCATGCAGCGGCACGCACAGGCCCAGGTTGATGGCGCCCAGCACCCACGAGGCCAGGCGCCAGTCCCAGGCGCGGATCAGCCAGTCGGTCAGCGGAATGAACACCGTGCTGGCCAGGCCCCCGAGGAAGGTGAGCGTGATGATGGCCTGCCGGAACGTGGTCGGAAAGCGCCGCGTCACCACCGCGAACACCGGCGGATACAGCGTCGCCGCCATGCCCAGCCCGAGCAGTGTCCAGACGAGGTAGAACCCGGCCAGCGTGGTCACGAAGCCGTGCGCCAGCAGCGCCGCCCCGACCAGCAGCGAGCCGCCGGTCATCACCGCGCGCTCGTGGCCGGCGTCGATCCAGCGCCCCACGGCGTAGGCCGCCAGCCCCTCGGCCAGCAATGCCAGGCTGAAGGCCAGCGAGGTCTGCGCACGCGTGGCCCCCAGCGCCGCTTCCACCGGGTCCAGGAACACGGCAAACGAATACAGCGCGCTGCCCCAGCTCACCAGCTGCGCCAGCGACAGGCCCAGCACCAGCGCCTGGGCGCTGACACGCGGCGAGTCAGAGGCGGCGCGGGACAGACTCAAGATGGATCGTGGCAGGGCTGCGTCCGCGCGGAACGCAGCGGACAGGCGCCAAGATAACCCAGCCGTCGGTCCGGGCCCCGGCGCCGGCACCACCCCCATCGATAATCCGCCGATGGCCGCCTCCAACGAAGCCTTCTCGCGCGTGCGCATCGACGCCCAGCTCCGGGATCAGGGCTGGGACGTGCAGGACAACCGCGCCGTGCGCTTCGAGGTGGTGCTGGCCGACGGCACCCGCGCCGACTACGTGCTGTGCGATCGCCACGGCCGCGCCCTGGCCGTGGTCGAGGCCAAACGCGCCGCCATCAACCCGGCCGAGGCCGAACAGCAGGCCAGGGGCTATGCACAGCAACTGGGCGTGTCCTACGTCTTCCTCGCCAATGGCGAGGAAATTCGCTTCTGGGACTGGCAGCGCGAAGCCTTCCCGCGCCCGGTCAAGACCTTCTTCTCACAGGCCGACCTGGAGCGCCGCGCCGCCACTGCCCAGGTGCGGCGCGATCCGCTGGCCGTGCCCATCGACCGCCGCATCGTAGAGCGCGACTACCAGATCGAGTGCATCGACACCCTGTGCCACGAAATCGCCGCCGGCCGCCGCAAGCTGCTGGTCGAGATGGCCACCGGCACCGGCAAGACGCGCACCGCCGCCGCGCTCATCCGGCGCCTGTTCAAGGCCGGCGCCATCACCCGCGTGCTGTTCCTGGTCGACCGCATCCCGCTCGCGCGCCAGGCCGAGGACGCCTTTGCCGAGCACCTGCCGTCCCTCCCTGCCTACGTGCTGCGCGCCGGGCGGCGCTTCCAGGACGAAAAGCGCATCACCATCACCACGCTGCAAAGCATGGTGAACATCTACCGCGACTACTCGGCCGGCTACTTCGACCTGGTGATCTCGGACGAATGCCACCGCTCGATCTACGGCAAGTGGAGCGGCGTGCTGCGCCACTTCGACGGCATCCAGATCGGCCTCACGGCCACGCCCTGCATCGCCAACGTGGACAACGCGGGCGACGAGGAAGACCAGCTCTTCGTGCGCGACACCCTGCGCTTCTTCGAGGTGGACCGCCCCACCTTCAGCTACCGGCTCAAGGACGCCATCCGCGACGGCCACCTCGTGCCCTACCAGATCTACCAGGCCCGCACCGTCAAGACCGCCGCCGAAGGCGGCTTCGAGGTACGGCGCGACGAACTGGATTGGTCGGCCATGGACGCCGCCACCCGCGCCGAGTTGGAACAGGCCTTTGGCGACCGCAACAGCCTCACCGTCGACCCGGCCGCGCTGGAACGCCGCTTCACCATCCCCGAGCGCAACCGCGCCATCGTGCGCGAGTTCCGCGAGGTGCTGACCCACGGCTACCGCGACGCGCGCGGCATGCTGCGCAAGCCGCTCATCGGCAAGACCATCGTCTTCGCCGTCAACAAGCGCCACGCCGAAACCCTGGCGCAACTGTTCGACGCCGCCTTTGCCGACGCCAAGCCTTCGCCCGAGGTGCGCTACGCCGACTACGTCGTCTCCGGCACCGGGCCCGACGACAGCGCCGACGGCATGACCAAAATCAAGCGCTTCAAGAAGGAACAATTCCCGCAGATCCTGGTGTCGGTCAACATGCTCGACACCGGCTTCGACTGCCCCGAGGTCGTCAACCTGGTCTTTGCCCGCTTCACCCGCTCGGCCATCCTGTACCAGCAGATGCGCGGGCGCG
>CAYRHV010000354.1:0-2918 GCA_964424045.1 uncultured Ottowia sp.
GTGGGCGGCATGCCCATGCGCTCGGCGATGGCGGCGAAGATCGGCACCAGCAGCGCGGCCGAGGCGGTGTTGCTGGTGAACTCGGTCAGGATGATGATGAAGGTGGTGACGCCCAGGATGATCCAGAACTCGCCCGCGCCGGTGAGGAAGGCGGCCACCTGATCGCCCAGCACCTCGGAAGCGCCCGAGCTGCGCAGCAGGCTGGACAGGGTCAGGCCGCCGCCGAACAGGAACAGCACGCCCCAGTCGGTGTTGTCCGACACCTGCTCCCAGCTCGCCAGGCCGAGCACGATCACCAGCACCGCGGCAACGGCGGCGATCACGCTGTCGGGCGAGCCGACGCCGAGCAGCTTGTTGACTTCGCCGCCGAAGATCCAGGCCAGGGCCGTGCAGGCAAACAGCACCATGGCCATGACGCGCCGGCGCGTCCAGGGAATCTCCTCGCGCGGAATCTGGATGCGGCGATTCAACTTGGGCCGGAACACGACCCACAGCGTGATCACCATCAGCGGCATCAGCACCAGCATGAGCGGAAAGCCGATCTTCATCCAGCCGGCGAAGTCCAGGTCGATGGCGCGCGCGGCGATGGCGTTGGGCGGCGAGCCGACCAGGGTGCCCAGGCCGCCGATGCTGGCCGAATAGGCGATGCCCAGCAGGATGAAGACGAAGGTGCCGCGCTCCTGCTTCTGATCCAGGTGGGTCATGATGCCCAGCGCCAGCGGCAGCATCATGGCGGCGGTGGCGGTGTTGCTGATCCACATCGACAGGCCGGCGGTGACGGCGAACAGCAGCATCGCCGCCAGGCCCAGGTGCGAGCCAGCCAGCGACATCAGCCAGAAGGCGATCTTGCGGTCCAGCCGCTGCGCGTGCAGCGCCGTGGCCAGGGCGAAGCCGCCGAAGAAGAGGAAGATGATCGGGTCGGCAAAGGGCGCGAAGGCGGTGGCCGCGGTCACCTTGGGCAGGCCCAGCAGCAGCGCGCCGACCGGCACCATCAGCGCCGTGACGGTGATGTGCACGGCCTCGGTCAACCACAGGACGCCGATGAACAGCAGCAGCGCCAGGCCCTTCTTCGGCGCCGGCTCGAACGGCATGGCCAGATACAGCGCAATGCTGGCCACCAGCGCGATGGCGATCAGGATGCCGCCGCGCCGCACCTCGCGCACCGACATGGCGTGCGGGCCGTGCTCGCCCATGAAGACTTCGCGTTCCGCCGGGTCCTCCGAGGCAGCCGCGTCGCTGCCCGCACTCGCGTCATTGCTCATGTCGTCTCTCCACCTTTGCGCCCGTCCGGGCATGCGGTTTTCAGGTTGGCTCGAGCCAGGGCGCAATCCTAGGGAAATCCCGTAGCATTCGATTGACACACATCAAACGCTGCGTTTGGCCGTTCGGTTTGTTACGCTTGCGCTCTCGCTCCTGAACGAGGTTCGCATGCGTCTGCCCTGTCTTTCGAGTCCCTTGCGCGCATGCGCGAGCGTGCTGGCGCTGACGGCGCTGCTCACCGCGATTCCGGCCCGGGCCCTGACGGTGACCGGCCTGACGCCACAGGGCGAGGTGGCGCAGGTGAGCCAGGTGGTGGTGCGCTTCGACCGGGACGCGGTGCGCCTGGGCGACCCGCGCGCGGCGGCGCCGCTGCAGCTGCGCTGCGACCCGGCCGAAGCGGCGCAAGGCCAGGGCCGCTGGACCTCGGCGCGCGAATGGGTCTGGGACTTCAGCTCGCAGCTGCCGCCGGGCGTGCGCTGCGAGCTCACGCCGGTGGCGGGGTTTCGCTCCAGCGTCGGCAGCGAACTGAAGGCGGCGGCCAGCTACCGCTTCAACACCGGCGGTCCCTACGTGCAGAGTGTCGCGCCGGGCGAGTGGATCGAAGTGGAGGAGGAGCAGGCCTTCGTGCTGCGCCTGAACGGCGCGGCCACGCCCGAGAGCGTGGAGGCCCATGTATGGTGCGCCATCGACGGCCTGGGCGAGCGCGTGCCGGTGCGCCTGATCGAGGGCAAGACGCGCGACGCCCTGCTGCAGGCGCTGCGGCTGGACCGCTTCGCCCACGACGAGCCGCAGCGCGTGCAGGTGCTGCAGTGCGCGCGCCGCTTCACGCCGGGCAGTCGGGTGCAGCTGGTCTATGGCCCCGGCGTGGCAACGCCCGGCGGCGTCGTCAACCGGGAAGAACAGCGCTTCACCTTCCAGGTGCGCGAGCCATTCACGGCCAGCATGAGCTGCGAGCGCGAGAACGCGCAGGCCGCCTGCATGCCGATCCGGCCAATCGAGCTGGCCTTCAGCGCGCCGGTGCCGCGCGCCCGGCTCGAGGGCGTGCGCCTGGGCGCCGGCCAGGCCGAATACGAGCCGATCCTCGGGGACGATGGCGATGCGCTGGTGGAGCGCCTGCGCTTCGAGACGCCGCTGCCCGAGCGCACCGAGTTCATGCTGCGCCTGCCGTCCGGACTGCAGGACGCCAGCGGCCGGCCGCTGGCCAACGCCGACAGCTTCCCGCTGCGCGTGGCCACCGGGCCGATGCCGCCGCTGGCGAAGTTCGGCGCGGCACCGTTCGGCGTCATCGAGCGCCTGGCCGAAGGGCCGAACGGCCCGGCGCTGCTGCCGCTGACGCTGCGCCGCGTCGAGCCGACGCTGCAGGCGCAGGCGCTGCAGGTCAGCCGCCTGCAGCCACAGGACGACGCGGAGATCATCGACTGGTTCACCCGCGTGCAGCGCTACGACGACTGGTACGTCTTGCGCGAGCAGGCCGAACGCGACGTGCGCGGGCCGCTGCCGGCGCCGATCGACGAACGAACCAAGCGGGAGGTCGAGTCGCGCACCCTGTCCCTGATTGCGGGGCGGGAAGGCGTGCAGACGCTGGAGATCCCGCCGCCGGCCGGCCAGGGCGCCGAGCGGCCGTTCGAGGTCATCGGCGTGCCGCTGCCGGCGGGCTT
>CAYRHV010000355.1:0-2906 GCA_964424045.1 uncultured Ottowia sp.
GAATCAGGTGCCGCTGTTGTCCGCGGCCAGGCCACCGATCAGCGGCGTGTCGCGACCGCCCGCCGGGATCCGCTCGACCTCGTGCAGCTCGACCGTGCCGATGCCGTCGATGCCGACGGCACGCGCAGCGGCCTTGCTCAGGTCGATCACGCGCCCGGCCACGTAGGGCCCGCGGTCGTTGATGCGCACCACCACTTCCTTGCCGTTGCGGGGGTTGCGCACCAGCACCTGGGTGCCGAACGGCAGCGTCTTGTGCGCGGCCGTGAGTTCGTTCATGTCGTAGCGCTCGCCGTTGGCCGTGCGCCGGCCATGGAAGCCGGGGCCGTACCAGGACGCCACGCCACGTTGCAGCGCATTGCCGGGCTTCAGCCGCGATTCGCCATGCCCGGGCGACAGGCCCTCGAGCGCCGGGCCGCTGGGCAGCTCGAACATCGAACTGCGGCCACCCAGGCGCGACTTGAACCCGGTGTAGTTCGAGCAGCGCATGTCGTGCACCGCCCGTGCGGAACTGCAGGGCTCGGAAATCAGCGAAGTGGAAGTGTGCGTGGAGGCCGTCTGTGCCGCCAGCGGTCCGGCGACGAGGCAGAAGGCGCCGACCCAGAGCAGGCGGCGCAACAATGCTTCAGGCAGACGGCGTGCACTTCCCGAAACCGGTGCCACGCCAGACTGGCGCAGCCCGGGAGAGGTGTCCCGTAACATGACGTCCGATTCTAGGGACGCAGGCGCCGATCCGGGCCGCTTTTTGTATCCAGACCCCTTGTTTAGATACAAAACTCAAGACGATTGACTCACAACAGATCGATTGGTTTTAAGTAGCCCGCACACTTGTATACATTTTCCTGCGCCTCAGCGGCCCAGACCGAGGCGCGCACACAACACCCGGGTCGGCTCCGACTGGTTCAGGGTATAGAAATGCAGGCTCGGAGCGCCGGCGGCGACCAGGCGCTCGCACAGCCGGGCCATGACGTCGGCGCCGAAATCCCGGATCGCCGCCAGATCATCGCCGAAGTCCCGCAAGCGCAGCCGCATCCAGCGCGGCACCTCGGCACCGCAATTTTCAGCAAAGCGCAGCAGGCCGGCGCTGTTGGTGATCGGCATGATGCCCGGCACCACCGGCACTTCCAGGCCCAGTGCGCGCACCTCGTCCACAAAGTGCAGGTAGGCGTCGGCGTTGAAGAACATCTGCGTCACCAGCACGTCGGCGCCAGCGTCCACCTTGACCTGCAGCGCCTGCAGGTCGGCCTGCACCGAGCGCGCCTGCGGGTGTACCTCGGGGTAGCAGGCGGCGTAGATGCGAAAGCGGTCGCCGGTCTCGGCCCGGATGAACCCGATCAGGTCGCTCGCATACTGGAATTCGCCACCGCCACCCCAGCCGCTGGGCAGGTCGCCACGCAGCGCCACCAGGCGCGTCACGCCCATGGCTTGGAGTTGCGCCAGCTCTTCGCGCACGCTGGCCCGCGTGGCCCCGATGCAGGAGAAATGGCTGGCCGTGTCGATGCCCTCGGCCAGCATTTCGGCCACGGCGGCAAAGGTGCCGGCCTGGGTCGAACCGCCGGCGCCGTAGGTCACGGAGCAGAACTCGGGCTGCAGGGCCTGGAGCTGGCGTCGCGCGACGCGCAGCTTGTCCACCCCCACGGGCGTCTTGGGCGGAAAGAATTCGAAACTGATGGGCAGGGTCATGGCAGTCGACGATGGCCGCATGCTCAGGCACTGCGGGCGTGAATGAAGAACTCGTGGTTGCCGTCGCCGCCGAGGATGGGGCTGTCGAGCCAGGCCTGCACCGCCAGGCCGACCGCGGCGCAGGCGGCGCGCAGGCGCCGCTCGACCTGCGCGTACAGGCCGGCGTCACGCACGATGCCGCCCTTGCCAAGCTGGTCCGGCTGCAGCTCGAACTGGGGCTTGACGAGCAGCAGCAGGTCGCCGTCGGCGGCCAGCAGCGGCGCCAGTGCCGGCAGCACGAGAGTCATCGAAATGAACGACAGGTCGCCGACGACGAGGTCGAAATCGGTCCGCGAAACCGCGTCAGCCGGCCGCTCGAAGGCGCCACCCGCGGCCAGCGCCGCCACGTCCAGGCGGCGTGCATTGACGCTCTCCAGGCAGAGCACGCGAGGATCGCCGCGCAGCGCCGGATGAAGCTGCCCATGGCCGACGTCGACGCCGACCACCCGCGCCGCGCCGTGGCGCAGCAGGCAGTCGGTGAAGCCGCCGGTGGACTGGCCCACGTCCAGGCACCAGCGTTCGGCCACGGCCACGCCCGTGGCCTGGAGCGCGCCCTCGAGCTTGAGCCCGCCGCGCGAGACGTAGAGCGCCTCGGCGGCGTCGAGCAGCTCGATTTCGGCATCTGCCGGCAGCCGATCCGACTTGGCCAGCCGACGCCAGCCGCCGGATGCGCGCCAGCGCGCGCCGGACGCAATCAGGCGCTGGGCCTGGCTGCGACTGGCGGCCAGGCCCCGTTCGACAAGCACTTGGTCGGCACGCATCCCAACACCATGACGAATGACAAATGACGGATGACCTGGGTTGCCGCCACGATGCGGAACACGGTCATTCATCATCCCGGCCGCGGCGCGGCCGAGTCATTCATCTTCGGTCAATACCGGTAGCTGTCCGCCTTGTACGGGCCCTGCATCGGCACGCCGATGTAGGCCGCCTGCGCCTTGGTCAGGCGCGTCAGCTCGACACCCAGCCGCGACAGCTGCAGACGCGCCACCTTCTCGTCCAGGTGCTTGGGCAGCACGTAGACCTGACCGACCTGATAGTCCTTCGGCCGCGTGAACAGCTCGATCTGCGCCAGCGTCTGGTTCGCAAAGCTCGAGCTCATGACGTAGCTCGGGTGGCCGGTGGCGCAGCCCAGGTTCACCAGCCGGCCCCTGGCCAGCAGGATGATGCGCTTGGCGGGCTTGCCG
>CAYRHV010000356.1:0-2903 GCA_964424045.1 uncultured Ottowia sp.
CGACGCCTGCTGCATGCCGGCCGCCAGTTGCTGCATCTGCTGCCAGGCTTCGATCCCGCCGCGGTACCAGTAGACCTGCGTGTAGCCCAGCCGGATCGCGCGCAGGGCGGCGTTGTAGGACATCCAGCACTGCGGTCCCTGGCAGTAGAACACCATCGGCCGGTCCGGCCGGCCTAGCGTGACACCCTGCAGGTAGCGTCCGAACTCCTGCTGGACGGCGTCGTCGAACGAGCCTGGCTGCGGCGCCGCGCCCAGCGCGTTCTGCGCCATCGGCAGCATGTAACCCGAGCCCAGCACGTCGAACACCAGCAGGCCGGTCTGCTGTCCCTGCTGGTAGAGCGCCAGCAGCTTGTCCGTGGTGATCACCTGGCCGCCCGGAATCGACCCGGGCGTGGGTCCGTGCAGCTGGTCGTGCAGTTGCGCCTGCGGCGGCACGCCCCAGTCCCGCAGCTCGGCCTGCAGCAAGGCCTGAATCGGGCTCGAGCCCGTCAGCGGTGCCGACGCCCCGAAGCCCGGGCCGCCGGGTGGTGGTGGTGCGGTGGCGGCGGGTGCCGGCACGTTTGGTGCCGGCAGGCTCGGGCCGGGAACCGGACCCGGCAGCGATGCGCCTCCGAGTGGGTGCGCCTGCCGCGGTGCGGCGGGGGAAGCGCCGGGCGGGGTGGCGGAGGGGCCCGGCGCCGGCCCCATCTGGCCGAAGCTCTGCTGGCCCCAGGCCGGTGCCGCGCCGATCAGGCCGGCGAGCAGGGCAAGACCGATGGATCGTTTCACGATGGGATGCCTCCTCCCTGGCTGACCGGCGGATCGCCCCGTGCCGGCTGCTGCTGCCAGTCTAATGCCCGCCCTGGCGGGGGGCAACCATGCGGCCGGTGCGAGGATCACCCCGGGTTTCGGATTCCGGCTTTCCCGGCCGCGCTTGCCGCATGGGGAAGAATCGACCGATCCGCCGCCTTGACCGACCTGCTGCTTTCATGACCAAGATCTCGCCATCCATCGGCCCGTTCATGCACGTGCCCGAGGCCGTCAACCACGTCAACGCGCTGAAGCTGAAACCGGCCATCGCCTGGTGCCGGCAGCTCGATTCGGAGGCCCTGGTCGAGCTGCTGGAAGCGCCCGAACTGCGGCGCGGCCCGGCCATCGTGGCGGCGCTGATCACCGCCGGCCGCACCGACTTCCTGGCCGAGCTGGCCCAGGACCGGCTGGCCGACCTGCTGGCCGGGCTGGCCCAGGACGAGCTGGACGCGGCGCTGCGCCTGCTGGCGCCGCCGCGGCGCACCTCCGTGATGCGCCTGATGAGCTACCCGCAGGGCACGGCTGGCAGCCTCATGACGACCGAGTTCGTGCAGGTGCCGCAGGCCTGGGACGTGGCGCGCACGCTGGCGCACATTCGCGCCACCCAGCACCAGCGCGAGACGGTCTACGCCATCTACGTCGTGGACGAGGCCGACAGCCTGCGCTTCGTGCTGTCGCTGCGCCAGCTCGTCTGCGCCGACCCCGCACAGCCGCTGGCCGAGCTGGCCGACGGCAGCCTGCCCGTGACCACGCACGCCTTTGCCGACCGCGAGGAGGTGGCGCGCATCATCCGCCGCTACGACTTCCTGGCGCTGCCGGTGGTGGACGAGGACCGGCGTGTGCTGGGCATCGTCACCGTCGATGACGTCATCGACGCCCTGATGGACGAGGCGCAGGAGGACATGAACCGTTTCGGCGGCGGCGAGCACATGGGCGCGCCTTACCTGGAAGTCGGCTTCACCGACATGGTGCGCAAGCGCGGCGCCTGGCTGGCGCTGCTGTTCCTGGGCGAGATGCTGACCGCCAGCGCCATGCAGTACTACGAGATCCAGCTCGAGAAGGCGGTGGTGCTGGCGATGTTCATCCCGCTCATCATGAGCTCGGGTGGCAACTCGGGCTCGCAGGCCACCTCGCTGCTGATCCGCGGCCTGGCGCTGGGCGAGGTCCGCTTGCGCGACTGGTGGCGCGTGCTGGTGCGCGAGCTGCCGACCAGCGTGGTGCTGGGCGCCGGACTCGGGGCCATCGGCTTCGCCCGCATCGTGGTCTGGCAGCACGCCGGCTTCTACGACTACGGGCCGCACTACCTGCTGATCGCCTTCACCATCTGGGCCTCGCTGGTCGGCATCGTGTGCTTCGGCTCCAGCATCGGCTCCATGCTGCCCTTCGTGCTGCAGCGCGTCGGGCTCGATCCGGCCAGCGCCTCGGCGCCGCTGGTGGCGACGCTGGTCGACGTGCTCGGGCTGGTGATCTACTTCTCGGTGGCGGCGCTGTTCCTGGCCGGGACGCTGCTGTGAGCCTGTCGGCGCCCCGGAGTGGCCGGCTGTCCCGGCCGGTCCCGCGCCGCTATGATGAGAACCAAAGCGTACACGCCATGTTCGGTTTCCATTTCAACCAGGACGTCGAATCACCATGAAGATCCGGATGTTCGTGAACGGGCAGGCGATGTCCGGTGGCTCTCTTTACGGGCCGCTGTCGGGACAGAAGAGGCTCGACATCAATGCCACCGCGCCGCGCTACCGCTTCTATGCCGTGCGCCGCGAGTTCCCGGGCCTGTATCCGGTGGTCACCGGCGGCGTCGCCATCGCCGGCGAGACCTACGAGCTGGACGATGCCGTCCTGCGCGACGAGATCCTGCCCGCCGAGCCCGAGGAGCTGGAGCTCACCATGATCGAGCTGGCCGACGGCTCGGGCTCGCTGTGCATGCAGCTGCGCAAGGAATGGCTCGGCCGGGACGGGGTCGAGGACATCAGCCAGTGGGGGTCCTGGCACCGGTTCATGGCCTCGCTGCGCTGACCGGGTGCCGCGGCGCCGCTTGCGCGGCCTGGCTGCTCAGCCCTTTTTCTTCTCCCTCGGCACCCGCCCCATCAGGTAGAACTCCGCGTTCGGCATCATGT
>CAYRHV010000357.1:0-2901 GCA_964424045.1 uncultured Ottowia sp.
ACGTCCGGCTGGATGCCGATCCACTCGCCGACGCGGTGGTTGTGGTGGCTGGGCACGTGCGCCAGCACGGTTTCGCCGCTGGCCAGGCGCAGGGTGTAGAGGAACTCCGAGCCGCGAAAGGCCTTGCGCAGGATCTGCGCCTTCACGCCCGAGCCGTCGTCGTGCACGATGTCGTCGGCGCGCAGCAGCAGGTCGCAGTAGCCGCCCGGATAGGCGCTGGGCAGCGGGCACTCGTCGGTGTCGCGCAGGCGCCCGAGCGGCGTGTCGACATGCGTGCCGCTGGCGTCCTGCACGATGTGCGCCGGCACGAACACCCCATGGCCGATGAAGTCGGCGACAAAGCGCGTCTCCGGCCGGTGGTAGAGGGTGTAGGCGTCGTCCCACTGGTGCAGGTGGCCCTCGTTCATGACGCCGATGCGGTCGCCGATGGCAAAGGCCTCGAACTGGTCGTGGGTGACGAACAGCACGGTCTGGCCGGCCGCCTTCAGGATCGCGCGCAGCTCGTGCGCCAGGCGTTCGCGCAGCTCGGCGTCGAGGTTGGAGAAGGGCTCGTCCAGCAGCAGCAGGCGCGGGCGCGGCGCCATCGCGCGCGCCAGTGCCACGCGCTGCTGCTGGCCACCCGACAGCTCGTGCGGAAAGCGCCGTTCGCTGCCCGGCAGGTCCACCAGCGCCAGCACCTCGGCCACGCGCTTGGCGCGCTCGGGCGCCGGCAGGCCGCGCAGGCCGAAGCCCACGTTGCGCCCCACGTCCAGGTGCGGGAACAGGGCGTAGTCCTGGAACACCATGCCGATGCGTCGCTGCTCCGGCGGCATGTGCCGGTGCGCGTCGCTCACGGTCTCGTCGCCCAGCGCGATGCTGCCGGCGCAAACGCGTTCCAGGCCGGCGACGGCGCGCAGCAGGGTGGTCTTGCCGCAGCCCGAGGGGCCGATCAGCACCCCGATCTCGCCCGCCTGCAGGATCAGTGAGGCGCCGCGTACCGCCGGGCGGGTCTGGCCGGGGTAGCACACGTCCACCTGGTCGATGCGCAGAAACATGGCGGAATTGTAAATGCGTTCAATTCTCATTTGCTGCGGCGCAGGCGCCTGCTGCCGCCTCTTGCCGGATGCGGATCGGGCCCCCGGGTGAGCGAGCCCAGGAGGGTTGATCCGGACTGTCGGCGCGTGGCGACGTCGCAGTCGAGGCGCATCGGAAAGCCGCCCGGTGCATGTAGTTGAAAACACACAATTGACCCTGTCCTGGGCTGTTGGGTGAACGGAAAACACTTAGAATTGCCGCCATGTTTTTACAAAAAGACACAATAACCATGACAAAGATGGATACCCCGGTTGTCAGATTTCTCTCCGTGGCGCGGCGCCTGCGCGTTGCCGCTCTGCTTGCGCTGGCAGGTCTGGCTGCCGGCCTGTCCCAGGCCGCACCGCCGGAGGTCGTGATTGGCGCTTCGCTGCCGTTGAGCGGTCCCAATGCCGCGGTGGGCAAGCAGACGCTCAGCGTCCTCAGCACCCAGTTCGACGCCGTCAACCGGGACGGCGGCATCAACGGCCGGCTGCTGCGGCTGGAGGTCCTGGATGATCGTTTCGACCCACAGGTGACGGGCGAGAACGTGCGCAAGCTGGCCGCAGACGAGCGCGTGCTGGCGGTGCTGAACTGCTTTGGCACGGCGTCGTGCAGCACGGCAGCGGTGGCCGCCAATGCCGGCCGGATTCCCCTGGTGGGCGGCATTGCCGGCGGCGGCCCGATGCAGTTGCGGCCGGGGCGTTATGCGTTCAACGTCCGGGCCACCACGGAGCACGAGATCGGGCACATGGTTGCGCACATGCAGACCATTGGGCAGAAGAACATCGCGCTGGTCTATCAGGACGACCCGTTCGGGAAGTCCGGCCAGGAAGCCGCTCGAAGCGTGTTTGCCGCCGCCTCGGTGCTGCCCGTTGCCGAACTGCCGATCCGCATCGACGGCGACAACGCGGGCGAGGTCGTGACGGCGCTGGCCAGGCTGGCGCAACCTGCCCAGGGCGCGATCGTGGTGGCGTCGACGCCGGCCACGGTGCAGCTCATCGTGGAAGCGCGAAAGGCCGGACTCAAGACGCAGTTCTACAATCTGGCGGCGCAGGCGAACACCAAGGTCGTGCAGGACCTGGGCGAACACCTGGGCGGCGTGGTGTTTACCACGCTCGTGCCCAATCCGTGGCTGAAGTACGAGCCGATCGTGCGCGCTTACCAGACGGTGATGGAGGGCAGTCCCGACAAGACCGGGCTGTCCTACCTGGGAATGGAAATTTTCATCAATGGGCAGGTGCTGATGGACGGGCTGCGCGAGGCCGGTCGGGACCCGAACCGGGAGTCGCTGCGCCAGGCGCTGGAGACCATGGGGGAGAAGCGCTATGGCCCGATCACGATTCGCTATGCGCCGAATTACCATCTGGGCGGCAAGTACGTGGGCCTGACTATCATTGGCCGCAACGGTCGGTTCGTCGAGTAGATATCTTGTTCCAATCTTGTCCCGCTTTGGCCAGTCCGCGCGTACTCCGTTGACGAAAGGCCTGCATCAACTGCCGTCCCTGATTCTTGCGCTGGTCGCCCTGGTGCTGGCGCTGCCGGTGCTGGCGCTGGTGAGCTCGTGGGGCCAGTGGAACGCCGTCTCGGCGCAGATCCTGCAGGAGATGGCCGGCACCGTGCTGCCGACCTACCTCGGCGTGACGGTCGAGCTGGCGCTGCTGGTCGGCATCGGCGTGGTGGCGCTGGGCGTGCCGGCCGCCGTGCTGGTGACGGTGTTCGACTTTCGCGGCCGGCGCAGTTTCGAGTGGCTGCTGCTGTTGCCGCTGGCCATGCCGGCCTACGTCACGGCCTATGCCTACACCGACTTCCTGCAGTTCTCCGGGCCGCTGCAGACCTGGCTGCGCGCCA
>CAYRHV010000358.1:0-2872 GCA_964424045.1 uncultured Ottowia sp.
TCACGCCCCCGGCCGTTTCGCCATGCCCATGGTCTTGGCGATGATGCCCATCATCACCTCGTCGGCGCCGCCGCCGATCGAGGCCAGGCGGCCGTCGCGATACAGGCGCGAGACGCGGTTCTCCCACGTGTAGCCCATGCCGCCCCAGAACTGCAGGCAGGTGTCGGCCACCTCGCGCATCAGGCGCCCGGCCTTGAGCTTGGCCATGCTCGCCCACTGCAGCACGTCGTCGCCGCCGATGTAGCGCTCGCCCGCGGCCCAGGTGAGCGCGCGCAGCGCCTCGACCTCGGTCTGCAGTTCGACCAGCTTGAACTGCACCCACTGCTGGTCCAGCAGGGTGGCGCCGAACATCTTGCGCTCGCGCGCCCATTCGACGGTCTCGCGGATGCATTCATCCAGCGCCAGCAGCGCATTGGCCGCCGCCCACAGGCGCTCTTCCTGGAACTGCTGCATCTGGTAGATGAAGCCCTGCCCTTCGGCGCCGATCAGGTGGCGCTGCGGCACGCGCACCTCGTCGAAATAGATCAGGCCGGTGTCGCTGGAGTCCATGCCGATCTTGCGGATCTTGCGCGCCACCTCGATGCCTTTGGTCAGCTTCCCATGAGGCCCATCGCGCATCGGCACCATGACCAGGCTCTTGTTCTTGTGTGGCGGGCCATCGCTGGTGTTCACCAGCATGCACATCCAGTCGGCCTGCAGGCTGTTGGTGATCCACATCTTCTGGCCGGTGATCAGGTAGTCGTCGCCGTCCTTGCGCGCCGTGCTCCTGATGGCCGAGACGTCGCTGCCGGCACCGGGCTCGCTGACGCCGATGCAGCCCACCATGTCGCCGGCAATCGCCGGCGCGAGGAACTGGCGTTTCAGCTCGTCGCCGCCGAAGCGCGCCAGCGCCGGCGTGCACATGTCGGTCTGCACGCCGATGGCCATCGGCACGCCACCGCACTTGATCAGGCCCAGGGTCTCGGCCATCACCATGCTGTAGGAATAGTCCAGCCCCATGCCGCCGTATTCCACCGGCTTGGTCAGGCCCAACAGGCCCAGATCGCCCAGGCCCTTGAACACCTGGTGGGCAGGGAAGATCTCGGCCTCCTCCCACTCATCGACGTGCGGGTTGATGTGCTCGGCGATGTAGCGCTTCAGGGTGTCGCGAATCTGCTCGTGTTCGTGCGTGAGTTGCATCAGAGTGTCTCCGGAAAATCGCCATCACATGCGTGCGACGCCGAACTGCATCGGTCGCACGGTGCGCGCCGCGCCCTCGGCCATGGTGTCGAGGCAGAAGCCCAGCACCGCGCGCGTGTCGCGCGGGTCGATCACGCCGTCGTCCAACAGCAGGCCGCTGGTGGTGAAGGCGTCCTGCTGGCGCTCGAACATGGCGACGACGGCGTCGAACTGCTGCTGCATCTTTTGCGCATCGGGCTCGACGCCCTTGCGCTTGAGCGCAGCCTCGGTGACGATGCGCATGGTGCCGGCGGCCTGCTCGCCGCCCATCACGGCCGTGGTCGCGCCGGGCCATGAAAACAGGAAGCGCGGCGCGAAACCGCGCCCGCACATGCCGTAGTTGCCGGCGCCGAAGCTGGCGCCGCACTGGATGGTGAGCTGCGGCACGGTGGCGTTGGTGACGGCCTGGATCATCTTGCTGCCGTGCTTGATCATGCCGGCCTGCTCGACATCCTTGCCGACCATGTAGCCGGTGGTGTTCTGCAGGTAGATGATGGGGTGGCCAAGCTGGCACATCCACTGGATGAAGTGCGTCGCCTTGTTGGCGCCCGCGTTGTCGATCGGGCCGTTGTTGGTGATGAGGCCGACGGCATGCCCATGGATCTGCCCCTGGGCGCACACCGTGGCGCTGCCGTAGCCGGCCTTGAACTCGAGCAGCGCGCCGCCATCGACCAGGCGCACCGCCACCTCGCGCATGTCCACCGGCTCGCGGTGGTGCGCCGGCATCAGGCCCAGCAATTCGTCGGCCGGCCAGGGAGGTTCGGCGTTGGGCGTTGGGCGTTGAGCGAGATCTGCTGAACGCTCAACGCCCAGCGCCCAACCCAGCTCGGCCACCACGCGCCGCGCCATGCCCAGCGCCTCACGGTCGTCGCGCGCCAGGTATTCGCCCAGGCCCGAGACCGTGGTGTGCATCAGCGCGCCGCCCAGATCCTCCTCGGTGGCGATCTCGCCGGTGGCGGCCTTGAGCAGGGGCGGGCCGGCCAGGAAGGCGCGCGAGCGGCCCTCCACCATGATCACGATGTCGGACAGCCCCGGCATGTAGGCGCCGCCCGCCGTGCCGGAGCCGTGCTGCACCGTGATCACCGGAATGCCGGCGGCCGACAGGCGTGCCAGGTTGCGGAACAGCGACCCGCCGATCACGAAGCCCTCGACCCGGTAGCGCATCAGGTCGGCGCCGGCGCTCTCCACCAGGTGAATGAAGGGCAGGCGCTCGCGCAGGGCGATCTCCTGCACGCGCAGCATCTTGTCCAGGCCGCCGGGCTGGATGGCACCAGCGTCGATGCCCGAATCGCTGGCCACCACCATGCAGCGCGTGCCCGAGACGAAGCCGATGCCGGCGACCAGGCCACCGCCCGGCACGGATTTTTCGGGATCCGGGTCGTCGCGCAGGTAGCCCGCCAGCGAGGCCAGCGGCAGCCAGGGCGCGCCGCGATCGAGCAGCAGCGCCACGCGCTCGCGCGGCAGCAGTTGCCCGCGCCTGGCAAAGCGCGGCGCCGCGCGCGCCGACTTCTGTTCGGTGCGCTGCTCCAGCTCGCGCAGGCGCTCCAGGCGCTCCAGCATGTGGACGCGGCGCTGCCCGGCCTGGGCGCTGCCGGCGTTCCAGCTTGATTCGAATCGGCTCATGTGCGGATCCAGCAAAGGGGTGGTGGTAACG
>CAYRHV010000359.1:0-2855 GCA_964424045.1 uncultured Ottowia sp.
TCATCAGGAAGTCGCCGTCGCCGGTGAGCGTGACCACGGTGCGGCCGGTGGCGATGGCCGCGGCGATGCCGGCCGGCACGCCATAGCCCATGGCGCCGCTGGTCGGCGCGAGCTGCGTCTTGCAGCCCCTGGCGATGCCGTGATAGCGCCAGAAGCGGTGTGCCCAATTGGCGAAGTTGCCGGCGCCGTTGGTCAGCACGGCATCGGGCGGCAGGAGGCGCGCCAGTAGCGCCATGATCGCCGGCATGTCGATCGGCCCCGGCAGGGGCTGCGGCCGCAGGTTCTCCAGGTAGTCGGCGTGCGCGGCATCGGTCCAGGCCTGCCACGGCAGCGCCTCGGGTGGCGGCAGGGCCTCGAGCATCGCGGCCGCGGCCGGCATGCTCGCGGCCATGACGAGCGTGGGCTGGTAGACGCGGCCGAGTTCGTTCGGATCGGCGTGGATGTGGACCAGCGCCTGCCCGGGCTGCGGCGCCTCGACCAGGGTGTAGCCGCCCGTCGTCATCTCGCCCAGGCGCGGGCCCACGGCCAGCAGCAGGTCGACCGCGCGCACGCGCTCGGCCAGCCGTGGATTGATCGCGATGCCGACGTCGCCTGCATACAGGCGGTGGTGATTGTCGAAGGTGTCCTGGAAGCGAAAGGCATTGGCCACTGGCAGCTGCCAGCGCTCGGCAAAGCGCTGCAGCGCCTGCGCGGCAGCCGGTGTCCAGCCGGCGCCGCCGGCGATCACCAGCGGCTGCCGGGCCTGCTGCAGCAGGGCGTGCAGGCGCTGCGCGCAGGCGGCGTCACCCTGGTAGTCGACCGGCGCCACCCGGGGCAGCGGGCGGACGGCCACCGGCTGCATCAGCATGTCCTCGGGCAGCACCAGCACCACCGGGCCGGGCCGACCGTGCAGGGCGGTGGCAAAGGCGCGGGCCACGTATTCGGGGATGCGCCGCGCATCGTCGATGCGCTCCACCCGCTTGGCCATGCCCTGCGTCGCCGGTCCGAGGAAGACGCGGAAGTCGAGCTCCTGGAAGGCCTCGCGGTCGCGCGTGTCGCTGGCGACGTCGCCGACAAACACCACCAGCGGCGTCGAGTCCTGGAACGCGGTGTGGATGCCGATCGTGGCGTTGCTGGCGCCCGGCCCGCGCGTGACGAAGAGCACCCCCGGACGCCCGCTCAGCTTGCCCTCGGCCTCGGCCATGAAGGCGGCACCGCCTTCCTGCCGGCAGGTGATGAAGCGGATGCGGTCACGCTGCGCATGAAAGCCGTCCAGCACGGCCAGATAGCTCTCGCCCGGCACGCCATAGGCGCGCTCGACGCCCTGCTCGATCAGGCATTCGACCAGCAGGTGGCCGGCGAGCGGAAGCGGCTTGGTTGCGATCGAGGCCATGACAGGATTGTGCGGCGTTTCGGCCGTGCTACGTTGCGGCCGCGTCGGTGCGCTGACCCACGCCGATGGCTGCATAGACCGAGGCCATGAGCAGCACCGCCCCGGCGATCAGGGTCGTGGCATACCAGCCGCGGTCCATGAACAGGCCGTAGATCGCCGGCCCGACGGCCTGGCCCAGATCGAGCCCGGAATACACCGTGCCGTAGACGCGTCCGGTGGCGCCGCGGGGCGTGGCCTTCTTGATCATCAGGTCGCGGCTCGGTCCGCCAATGCCGACGGCGAAGCCGGTCGCCGCCAGCACCGACATGGAGCCCAGGCCGCCCAGCCAGCCGGTGCCGGCCAGCGCCATCAGCACGGCGCCGGCCCCCATGCTCCAGGCCACCACGCGATCGCTTTGCAGGGGCACCCGCGTGGCCACCAGGCCGCCGATCAGGATGCCGACGGCGCCGCAGATCATGTAGGCCGTGAGCATGGTGGTGGCCGACTCGAAGCTCACGCCATGCATCGCCTGCATGATGGAAACGCTGAAGTTCTGCACCACCGCCAGCGTCATGGTCGACAGCAGGAAGAAGGCAAAGCACCACCAGATCACCGGCAGGCGCAGGAAGGCGATGCCGCTGCCGCCTGCGGCCTGGGCGCTGCGCACCACGCGCGTGTGCAGGTCGCGGCGCCGCGCCACCAGCAGCGCCAGGATCGCCGCGTACATCAGGGCCGAGGCCAAGTAGCCGGTGCGCCAGCTCGACCAGGCCGTGAAGCCCATCAGGAACACCGGCGCCAGCGCCCAGCCGAGGTTGCCGGACAGGCCGTGCACGCTGTAGGCGTAGCCCAGGCGCTGGGGCGAAACGCGCTGGTTCAGGATGCTGAAATCGACCGGATGAAAGGGCGCATTGCCCAGCCCGGCCAGTACCGCCAGCACGAACAGGCTCCAGTAGCCCTGCGCCAGGAAGCCGACCAGGCTGGCGGCGATGAAGCAGATGAAGGAGCCATACAGGATGGGCCGCGCGCCGACGCGATCGACCAGGAAGCCCGACAGCGCCTGGCCGATGCCCGAAATGCCGAAGAACACCAGGCTCAGCATGCCGAGCTCGATGAAGCTGAGACCGAATTCCTTCAGGAACACCGGAAACAGCGCCGGCAACAACAGGTGCGAGAAATGCGAGCTGCCGTGCGCCAACCCCACCAGCCCGATGGTCCAGGCGTCGCCGCGCAACGAGCCTGGCGCCACCGCACGGGACCCGGCGTCGGACGGAAGAACGGTGGAAGCGGTCGGATTCATCGGCGGTGGCGCGCGGGCAGCACCCATGGTAGCGGCAGACGGCGCACGCTGCCGGCCTCGCGCCAGGACGACGGCGGCAGCGCCTACATCAGGCGCCGGATCCAGGCCATCATGCGGTCGAAGCGCGCGCCATAGGGCGGGTAGAGCAGCTTGCCGGCGCTCCAGCGCGACTGCACGAACACCGCCTTCTCGTGCGTGAAGCGCAGG
>CAYRHV010000360.1:0-2844 GCA_964424045.1 uncultured Ottowia sp.
AACGTGCCCCAGTGCACCGGCAGGAAGGCGCCGCCGCCGAGCAGCGCCAGCGCTTCCAGCGCGTGCTGCGGGCCCAGGTGCATGTCGCCCCAGGCCGGGTGGAAGGCGCCGACTTCCAGCAGTACCAGGTCGAAGGGGCCGAAATGCTCGCGGATCGCGTCGTATTCCGTCGTCAGCCCGGTGTCACCGCTGAAGAAGACGCGGTGCCGCGCCGACTCGACCACCAGCGCGGACCACAGCGTCTGGTTGCGGTCCTTCAGCCCGCGGCCGGAGAAATGCTGCGACGGCGCCGCGTGCACGGCGAGATTCCCACCTGGCAGCTGCCCGCTCCCACCAGTCGAGCTCGTGCACGCGCGCGGCCGGCACGCCCCAGGCCTCCAGCCGCGCACCGACGCCCAGCGAGGTGACGAACGGCACCTCGGGCTGCAGGCGCGCCAGGCGCCGGATGGTGAAGGCATCGAGGTGGTCGTAATGGTCGTGCGAGATCAGCACCGCATCCAGCGGCGGCAGCCTGTCCAGCGCCACCGGCACCGGCTGGAAGCGCCTGGGCCCGGCCCAGCGCGTGGGCGAGGCGCGCAGCCCCCAGACCGGATCGGTCAGCACGCGGTGACCGTCGATTTCGATCAACACCGTTGAATGCCCCAGCCAGGTGGCGCGCAGCCCGCTGCCGGCCGGGCGCCGCCACGCGTCCAGCGGCGAACTCGACGGCAACGGGCCCGGCGGCAGGCGCCGGCCGCGCGGCCGGAGCAGCTCGCGCAAGCCGGGGAATGGCTCCGCGGCATCGCGCAGGCCGGGCAGGATGGGGTGGCGGTTGCGAAAGCCGGTCCCGGTCCACAGCCGCGAGGACTGCATGCGGTCGAGGCGCAGGGACGGAGCAACCAGGGGTTTCATGGGCGTGACTCGGCGTGCCACCGGCTCAACGGCGCTTGAAGTGATCGGCCAGGCGAGTGGTCTGCGCGGCGAGCAGCTGTGTATCCAGCCCCACGGCCACGAAGCTCGCACCCCAGTCCAGATAGCGCTGCGCCGTGGCCGGGTCGGCCGCAATGTTGCCAGCCGCCTTGCCGGCGCGCACGATGCGTCGCGTGGCGTCCTCCATGACGGCTTGCATTTCGGAGTGCGTGGGGTCGCCACGGTGGCCCAGCGAGGCCGACAGGTCGGCCGGGCCGATGAAGATGCCGTCCACGCCGTCGACGGCGGCAATGGCCTCGAGGTTGTCGAGCGCGGTGCGCGTCTCGGCCTGCACCAGGATGCACAGGCGCTCATTGGCCTCCTGCACGTAGTCCGGAGCGCGGCCCCAGCGCGCGGCGCGTCCACTGGCCAGGCCGCGAATGCCACCGCCGCCGTCCGCGTCCGGGTAGCGCCCGGCGCGCACGATGGCGGCCGCCTGCTCGGGCGTATCGACCAGCGGCACCAGCAGGGTCTGCACGCCCAGGTCCAGATACTGCTTGATCAGCATCTCGCCCACGCGGCCGTGGCCCATCGGCAGGCGGGCGATGGCGTGCACGTCAGGATAGGCGGCAATCGCCTGCAGCTGGTGCAGGATGGTCTGCAGGCCGTGCTCGGTGTGCTCGCCGTCGATCAGCAGCCAGTCGAAGCCGGCACCGGCGGCGATCTCGGCCACGCTGCTGTTGGGCAGGTTCAGCCAGAAGCCGATCTGGCGGCGCTGCTCGCGCAATGCCTGCTTGAAGGGATTGAAGGGGGTCTGCATGTTCGAATGAAGGGGGATTGCGGCGCGTGCCGGGTGCCGCCTCTGCCAGACCGCCGCGGCGGCAGACGATGGCCATCGAACCCTTGATTGTCCACCGCGCACGCAATGGCCGCACAATGGCCCATGCCCTCGACTGCCCTGACCGAACGCCTGCAGCTGCGCTGGCCGCTGCTGCAGGCCCCGATGGCCGGCGCCCAGGACAGCGCGCTGGCGCTGGCCGTGAGCGGTGCCGGCGGCCTGGGCGCCCTGCCCTGCGCACTGCTGACGCCCGACGCGCTGCGCACGCACCTGCAGCGCCTCGCCGCCAGCGGCCTGCCCTACAACGTCAACTGGTTCTGCCACACGCCGCCCGAGCCCGACGCCGCGCGCGAAGCCGCCTGGCGCGCGGCGCTGAAGCCCTATTACGACGAATTGGGGCTGGACATCGGCGCCATCCCGCCGGGCAGCGGGCGCGTGCCGTTCAGCCCCGAGGCGGCCGAGGTGATGGCCGAGTTCCGGCCACCCGTGGTCAGCTTCCACTACGGCCTGCCGGCGCCCGAGCTGCTGGCGCGCGTGAAATCCTGGGGCGCCTTCGTGCTGTCCTCGGCCACCACGGTGCGCGAGGCCCTGTGGCTGCAGCAGCACGGCGCCGACGCCATCATCGCCCAGGGGCTGGAGGCCGGCGGCCACCGCGGCCACTTCCTGAGCCACGACCTGAGCGAGCAGATGGGCAGCTTCGCCCTGCTGCCCCAGGTGGTGGCCGCCGTGCAGCTGCCGGTGATCGCCGCCGGCGGCATTGCCGACGCGGCCGGCGTGCGCGCGGCGCTGGCACTGGGCGCGGCCGGGGTGCAGGCCGGCACGGCCTACCTGTGCGCCGACGAGGCGCTGACGAAGCCGGCGCACCGCGCCGCGCTGCAAAGCGAAGCGGCACGCCACACCGTGATCACCAACCTGATCAGCGGGCGCCCGGCGCGCGGCATCCCTAACCGGCTGATGCGCGAGCTGGGCCCGATCAGCGACGTCGTGCCGGCCTTCCCGCTGGCCGGCGCCGCCCTCGTGCCCCTGCGCAACGCCGCCGAGCAGCTGGGCCGCCACGACTTCACGCACTGGTGGTGCGGCCAGAACGCCAGCGGCTGCCGCAGCGCGCCGGCGGCCGA
>CAYRHV010000361.1:0-2843 GCA_964424045.1 uncultured Ottowia sp.
AGTCTGGCGTCCAGGATTTCAAGCTGCCGCCCGCGGAACACCGCAAGCGCCCGGTGCGAGGGCACGCGGCCAATCGGCTCGGCGTAGTCGAAGTAGTCGCGAAACTTCGCGACCTCCGGATCGTCCTCGTTCCGGCCCGGGGCCAGCCGGCTTTGCAGCAGGCCGTCGGCCCACAGCCACTCGCGCAGCGACTGCACCAGCGCCGCGTCCTCGGCCCAGCGCTCGGACAGGATGTCGCGCACCCCGTCCAGCACGGCAGCCACCGTGGTGAAGTCCTCGCCGCCCTCGCCCTTCTCCGCCTGCACGAAGGCCTGGGCCTCCGCGGCGGGATCCAGCGCCGGATCGGCCCAGAGGCGGTCGGCCAGCGGCTCGAGACCGAACTCGCGCGCGATCTGGCCGCGCGTGCGCCGCCTGGGCCGGTACGGCAGGTAAAGGTCCTCCAGCTCCTGCTTCGTCGCCGCCGCCTCGATCGCCCCCTGCAGTTCCGGCGTCAGCCAGCCCTGCTCGTGGATGCTCTTGAGAATGGCAGCGCGGCGTTCATGCAGCTCGCGCAGATAGGCCAGGCGCGCCGCCAGTTCGCGCAGCTGGACATCGTCGAGACCGCCGGTGGCCTCCTTGCGATAGCGGGCGATGAAGGGCACCGTGGCCCCGTCGTCGAGCAGTGCGATGCAGGCCTGCACCTGCGCCGGCCGCACCTTCAGTTCGGCGGCAAGCTGTTCTGGAATGGATTGCATGAAAGGTCGGGGCCGCGGCACGCGGGTCCGGCCGCGGCCCGAAAGACGAAAACCGGAAAGTCTGCCACACGGCCCGTGTCGCGCAGACCGTGAGCGTTCGCAGGAGCCCGGAACCAGTTCGGTGTCGCCTCGGCTTCTCAGAGCAGCGGCGGCGCTGGGCGCAGGCCTTCCATCGGCACGCGCAGCAGCACGTGCACACCCGTCCCGCGCAGACCACCGATCGACAGTTGGCCGCCGAGCTTGCGCGCACGCTCGTGCATGCCGACCAGCCCCTTGCCCAGCGACGGCTGATCGCCCGCACCGACCGCCAGCTGCCCGGACTGGAAGCCCACGCCGTTGTCGGCGATCTCCATGCGCAAGGCATCGTCGCGCCGCGAATAGCAACAGATCACCTTGACCACGCTGGCGTTTGAATGCCGGACGGCGTTGGCCAGGGCTTCCTGCGCAATGCGCAGGATCTGCCGCGCCGACGCGCCCTGCACGCCGTCGAGCACCTCCTCGTCGGCAATCAGCCAGCGCAGATCGATCTGCGCTTCGCGCAACAGCGGCTGCATGCGATAGCGCAGGCTGGCCATCAGGCTGAGCACCGAGGCCTCCTCGTCCACGCCATCGACCAGCAGCTTGAGCTCGACCTGGCACTCACGCAGGCGCGCGGCGGTCGAGCGCTGATCCGGCGAGCCGGCATCCAGGGCAGAAATGATGGAAGTCAGGTGCGAGCCGACGCCATCGTGCAGTTCCTGCGCCAGCTGGCGCCGCACCTCCTCGCGCACCTGGACACCGTCGGACGCGGTTTCGTGCCCGCCGTGCACGCGGCGCGTGGCCAGCAGCCACAACACCAGCAGGATGGCGGTGTAGAGCACCTGCGGCCAGGAGACCGCGATGGCGCCGCCATGCGCCGCTCCCATGTCCGAGGTCATCACCGCCAGTGCAGCAATGGCAGACATCAGCATGGTCCAGCCACGTGTCGCGCCGTGCCGCCACAGGGCATGCGCCATCAGGGCGAGGAGCAGCGTCGTGAAGCCGATGTTGAACCACTCCCAGGCTGCCACCTCCGGCCACGGCCAGGCCGACGCGGGCCAGGCCGCCAGACCCAGGCCCACGACGATCTGGGCGCCAAGCAGCAGCCGATGCAGCAATTCGCCGCCGCGCACCAGGACCATGACGAACACGGTCACGCTCACGATCATGAGCTGATACATCACCCGCGTGGCGATCACCAGCGAGCCGTCGTCGAGCCAGCCCCCGACCGTCAGCAGGTGCAACCCCGCGAGTGCGGCAAAGGGCAGCAGCGTCGCCAGGTACACCGCGTCCAGTCGATGGCGCACGCCCCAGCCGCCCAGCAAGGCGCGAAACGCCAGTGCCAGGCCCGCCAGCAACAGCAGCGCCTGCATGGTCCCCACCAGGGTGGACCACTGCAGCAGGGTCGTGGTATCGCTCACGAAGACACCTCGTCGGCCACGGACTCAGGGCTGAACATGGTCGTCACCGGCACAGACTTTCCCCTTACAGCAACCCCCACTGCGACGCCAGGTTGACCGCCTGGGCACGCGTGCGCACATGCAGCTTGCGGTAGATGTTCTTGATGTGGGCATTGACGGTCTGGTCACTGATGCCCAGGCGCTTGCCGATCTCGCAGCTGGTGTGGCCGCTGGCCACATGGCGCAGGATCTCGCGCTCGCGATCCGAGAGTTTCTCGCCGCCCGAGCCCACCCGGGCCGCACGGGCCGCGGCCGCGCGCAACGGCTGTCCTTCCATGCGTCGCAGCAGGCGTCGCGCCAGGTTCGGCGTGATCGAGGCGCCGCCATTGACCACCTGCAGCACCGCCTGCGGGAAGCTGTCGAACCAGGAGTTCTTGATCAGGTAGCCGGTGGCTCCGAGCTCGAACGCCCGGATTGCGTAATCCTCGTCCTCCATGGCCGAAATCACCACCGCCTCGGCCATGGGGCGCGTGGATTTCATCAGCTCGATCAGCTCGAAGCCGGTGCCGTCGCCCAGGTTCAGGTCCACCAGCATGACGTCGAAGGCGTGCTGCGCGATCAGGCGCCGGCCCTCGCGGACCGAGCTGGCCTGCGCCACCAGGTCGATGCGCGCGTCCGCATGCAGTTCCTG
>CAYRHV010000362.1:0-2840 GCA_964424045.1 uncultured Ottowia sp.
CGATGGCGCTCATCGCCGCCGCCGCCGCGCGGCCTTCGCCCATGGCGGCGCCGAAGGAGCCGATGGCCACCGTCAGGCCGGCGGTGATGATGGAAATCAGGGCAACCAGGCTCAGTTCGCTCATGCGGCGTCCTCCGTGGGGGTTGGGGGCGGGTCCTCCTCGGACAGCGCCGAGGCAATGTAGACCGTCGCCAGGATGGCAAAGATGTAGGCCTGGATCAGGCCGACCAGCAGGCCGAACAGGTCCATCACCACCGGGAAGAAGAACGGCGCGATGCCCAGCAGGATGGCGGCGATCACGGCGCCGCTCATGACGTTGCCGTAGAGGCGAATCGACAGCGACACGCCGCGCGACAGCTCGCCCAGGATGTTGAACGGCAGCAGCACCCAGGTCGGCTGCGCCAGATGCCGCAGATAGCCGCTCCAGCCGCGCTCGGCCATGGCAAAGCCGGGCACCGCCAGCAGCACCGCCAGCGTCAGCGCCACCGTGGTCGAGAGCGAGCCGGTCGGCGCCGCGAAGCCCGGGATCACGCCCAGCAGGTTGGCGCAGGCGATGAACAGGAACAGCGTGCCGGCGAAATACATCACGCGCCGCACCGAGCGCTGGGTGATGGAGCGGATCTGCCCCTCGATCAGCAGCACCAGGGTTTCCAGTGCATTGCGCCAGCGTCCGGGCGGCGCGTCCGGGCGCAAGTTGCGCGTCACCAGCCAGGAGATGCCGACCAGCAGCGCCATCACGATCCAGGTGTTGACGAGGGTGGCGTTGAGCTTGAACGCGCCCAGCTCGAACAGCACGGTGGTGTCGGGGGTCAGCTGCATGGCCGGTCTCGCGCTCCGTCCTCAACCCGCCGCCGCGCTGGCCCGCGCACGCCACACGGCCAGCTGCCGCACCAGCACGAAAGCCGCCAGATAGCCCGCCAGCAGCCACAGCGATGGCGCCAGCCGCAGCGCCCACAGCACCAGCCCCAGCAGCAGGCCGGCGCGCACCAAAAAGCTGAGCAGCAGCAGCGCACCCGGCGCGCGCGAACGCAGGGCGCGCCGCATGCCCCAGGCCAGGCCGGCAAAGTAGAGCGCGCTGGCCGGCAGCCCCAGCGCCAGGCCGAGCAGCAGCGCGCGGGCGTCGAATTCAATCATCCAGGGCCTCCGTCTCGGTGGGTGCCTGCTGCTCGCGCTCGGTGCGGCGGCTCTCCCGCGCCACCCAGTCCCAGGCCACGATCACGCCGACCACCAGCCCGCCCAGGATCAGCGCAAGCGTCCACGAGAACTTCTGCGGCGCCACCCGGTCCAGCCAGGCGCCCAGCAGCGCGCCGCCCACCGTGGGGATCGCCACCGACCAGCCGATGACGCCGAACACGCCGAGCCCGGCCAGCGGGCTGAACGGCGGGCGCCGGCGCGCGCGCGCCATGCGCTCGGCGTCGCGCCGGATGCGCTCCTGCGGGGTTCCGTTGGCGGGCGTCATGGCACGGGCTTGCGCAGTTCGCTCAGGTGCCGCAGGATGCCGCTTTCCAGCCGCGACAGCGCGGTGCGCGCCACGCGCTCGTCGTCGGCCACCTGCTCGAAGGTCTCGGCCACGGTGCGCGCCAGCGTCGCCAGGTCGTCGCCCGGCACCGCGCGCCGCACCGCCACCTCGACCTGCGGCCCGTGCTTGACCAGCAGGCCGTGATCGATGCCGAAGAAGCGCTCGACACCCTGCGCGTCGGTCAGCACCAGCACCGAGGGCAGCAGCGCCGCCACCCAGTCGGTGTGCTGCGGCAGCAGGCCGAACGCGCCCTCGGGCCCGACCGCCTGCAGCCGGCGCGCGCCGCCCTCGAACACGTGGTGCGTGGGCACGCGCAGGCTGACGTGCATCAGCGCCGCGTCGCTCATGCCGTGCTCCTGCCGGTTTCCAGCGCGCCGATCATGTAGTAATTCGCCTCGTCGTCCTCGAACTGGCTGCCTTCGAGAATGATCTCACAGCCGCGCAGCGTGTCCTCGATCGGCACGCGCTGGCCGGCCATGCCGCTGAACATCTCGGCCACGTGGAACGGCTGGGTCAGGAAGCGCTCGAGCCGGCGCGCCCGCGCGACCACCGCGCGGTCGGCGCTCGACAGCTCGTCCAGCCCCAGCATGGCGATGATGTCGCGCAACTCCTCGTATTCGGCCAGCGTGCGTCGCACCGCGCGTGCCACGTCGTAGTGGCGCTGCCCGACCACCGCCGGCGTCAGCATCACCGAGCTGGAAGCCAGCGGGTCCACCGCCGGATACAGGCCCTCGCTGGCGCGCTTGCGCGACAGCACCACCGAAGCCGACAGGTGCGAGAAGATGTGCACCGCCGCCGGGTCGGTGAAGTCGTCGGCCGGCACGTAGACCGCCTGCACCGAGGTGATGGCGCCCGAGCGCGTCGAGGTGATGCGCTCCTGCAGCGCCGCCAGCTCGGTCGCCAGCGTCGGCTGGTAGCCCACGCGCGAAGGCATGTGGCCGAGCAGGCCCGAGACCTCGGCGCCCGCCTGCACGAAGCGGAACACGTTGTCGATCAGCAGCAGCACGTCCTGCTGCAACTCGTCGCGGAAGTGCTCGGCCATGGTCAGCGCCGTGTGGCCGACCAGGAAGCGCACCCCCGGCACCTCGTTCATCTGGCCCAGCACCATCACCGTCTTGTCCAGCACGCCGGCCTCGCCCATCTCGCGATACAGCTCCTCGGCCTCGCGCGAGCGCTCGCCGATGCCGCAGAACAGGCTGACGCCGCGGTAGTGCTGCACCGTGTTGTGGATCAGCTCGTTGATCAGCACCGTCTTGCCGACGCCGGCGCCGCCGAACAGGCCGGTCTTGCCGCCGCGCTCGATCGGCGCCAGCAGGTCGAT
>CAYRHV010000363.1:0-2835 GCA_964424045.1 uncultured Ottowia sp.
CGCTGGGCGGCGCCCGCTTGATCCACGACGCCGCAGTCATTGAAGCGCAGCGAGGTCATTCGTCATTTGTCATTTCGAACGCAGGTTCGTATAAGGTTTGCGCGCCGCAGCCGTGCGTGCAGGCCTGTTCAATTGCCGATGCGCCGATAGGCCAGCAGGCGGTCGTCCCTGGCGGTCGGCCGCTCGACCTCGCCGGCCAGGCGCCACTGGCGCAGGGTCACTGCCGCCGGCAGGCTGGCGCGCGCGCTGGCATCGACGATGAGCCAGGGGCAGCCGCCCAGGCCGCGCGCCGGCAGCGTCTGCCAGCCGGCGTGGAAGCGCAGCGCCGTCACCTGCGCCGCCGACAGGCCGTGCACCTGCACGCAGGAGGCCTCGCCCACCAGCTGGTGTAGCGCGCGCATCTGCGCCGCATAGCCGCGGCCATAGTTGAGCGCCGGCAGCCACAGCGTCATCAGCAGCAGCCAGCACAGCGTGGCGCCGGCGGCCGGCAGCACCAGGCTCTTCCAGAGCGCCGGCCGGTGGCGGCCGGTGCGCCAGCGCGCCAGCAGCAGCCAGGCCACGGTGGCGAGCAGCGCGGCGCCGAAGGCGAAGCCCTGGAACACCGGCTCGAAGCCCGGCGCCAGCTTGGCCACGTTGGCCGCCGGCTTGGCCGGCACGCCAGTCTGCATGGCGACCCAGACGACCCAGATCACGATCGCCCAGGCGCTGAAGAACAGCACCGTGAACCAGTCGATCAGCGCCGCCGCGCTGCGCTTGAAGGTCGGTAGCGCCAGCGCTGCCAGCGCTGCCAGCGCCGGCAGCGCCAGCAGCAGCGCGCGGTCGCCGGCGCCGGTCAGCACGGTGCTGACCAGCGGCACGGCGGCGATCAGGATCGGCAGGCCGAGGTGGCGCTGCCGGCCCAGCTGCGACAGCTGCAGGCGCCAGCGCCACAGCGTCCACAGCACCAGCGGCCAGACCGGCCAGGTGAACCACAGCAGCAGCTGGCCGAGCGAGCGCCCCTTGCGCCAGGCTTCGACCGGAATCAGCTGCCAGGTGGGCGGAACCAGCCACCAGGCCAGCGCGGCGCAGCCCAGCGTGAGGGCGGCCAGCAGCCCGAAGGCGCGCCAGCGCTGGCCCGATGACAGGTGCTCGATGCCGGGGCGCAGCAGGGCCAGCGTGGCCACGCCGCCATAGATCAGGGCCGTCGACGGCGCGCCCGAAAGCACCAGCCCGGGCAGGCCCAGCAGCAGCGCCAGCGGCGCGCCCCAGGGGCGAAACGGCAGCGCCGCCAGGCCCAGGAACACCAGGGTGCCGAAGAACAGCTGCGCCAGCGCCGGCGAGGCCTCGTGCGAGAACTGCGCCAGGCCCAGGGTGGCCACCAGGGCCAGCAGGCCGCCATCGGCCAGCGCGCGCGCGTAGTCGACGGGCCTGGCCTCGCCGCCAAAGGCAAAGGCCACCGGTTGCGCGCCCGGGTGCAGCGCCAGGTCATGCACGGCCTGCCAGGTCGCCACCAGGGTGCCGGCCAGCAGCAGCACAAAGGGCAGGCGCACGGCCAGTTCCGGCGCCACCCAGGACGGCAGCAGCTGCAGCGCCCAGGCACCCAGCCAGTAGGGCAGCAGGGCGCCGGATTCGGCCGGCATGCCCAGCACACCCGGGTGCAACCAGTGTGCCCAGGCCCCGTCGGCGGCCAGCTCCAGCGCGGCGCCGAAGGTCGCCATGTCGGCCGACTTCCAGGGGTCGCGTCCGACGTAGCCCGGAATCACGTAGGCAAGGCAAAGCAGCAGCAGCGCCCAGCGCGGCAGCCGGCGTACGGCGTCCTGCGTCACGAGGGCGGGGCTGGGCTGGTTCACGTGCTGACGGGGTTGGACGGCTGGTCGGGTTGGAGGCTGGATCGGCCGCTTCGTTCATGGCGTGCGGCGGTGCCGGCCGGTCGCGGTGGATTGTCGCCTGCCGGGCGTGCGGGCGGGAGCTGCCCCGGTGCGCGGTGGCAGCAAAAAGGGCAGCACGGTTGCCCGTGCTGCCCCTGGCGTGAGGCCTTGCGGTGACTGACCGGTGCCTTAGCGCGCCACCTTGCCGTAGCGGTTGCGGAAGCGCTCGACGCGGCCGCCCATGTTGTCCATGGAGCGCTGGGTGCCGGTGTAGAAGGGGTGCGATTCGCTCGAGGTGTCGAGCTTGAACAGCGGGTATTCCTTGCCTTCGAAGGTGTCGGTTTCCCGGGTGTTGACGCAGGAACGGGTGACGAACTTGAAGCCGTTGGACAGGTCCACGAACAGCACTTCGCGGTACTCGGGGTGAATGCCTTCGCGCATGGCGCAATCCTTGTTGGGTCGCTGCGGCAGCCGCGCCGGCCCATCCGACGTACTTTCCGCGAAACCTTGCATTATAACGAGTCGTGTGGGCCTTGCCTCAAGTGGCCGCGGAGCAGGCCAATCGGGAGCACCCGTGGCCGGGGTCTCCCTGGACACTGGGTGCGTCCCCCCTTGCGCAGCAGAAGGGGGGAAGCCGCGTCAGCGGCATAGGGGGGTTACCCACCCCGGCGCATCATGTCGAAGAACTCGACGTTGGTCTTGGTCGCCTTCATGCTCTTGATGACCATTTCCATGGCCTCGATCTCGTCCATGTTGTACATGAACTGGCGCAGGATGCGGGTCTTCTGCAGCACCTCTGGCGGCAGCAGCAGTTCCTCGCGCCGCGTGCCGGAGCGATTGAGCTGGATCGAGGGGAAGACGCGCTTCTCGTAGAGGCGCCGGTCCAGGTGGAGCTCGCAGTTGCCGGTGCCCTTGAACTCCTCGAAGATCACCTCGTCCATGCGGCTGCCGGTGTCGATCAGCGCGGTGGCGATGATGGTCAGCGAGC
>CAYRHV010000364.1:0-2823 GCA_964424045.1 uncultured Ottowia sp.
AAGATGAACAGGAACGGCAGGATCGCCGTGCGCATGCTGTAGTAGAAGGCCGTGACGCCGACCTGGATCGGGTCGTGCTTGGCGATCGCCGCGGCGGCGAACGAGGCCAGGCCCACCGGCGGCGTGACGTCGGCCATCAGGCCGAAATAGAACACGAACATGTGCACCGCCACCAGCGGCACCAGCAGGCCGCTTTGCGCGCCCAGCTCGACCACCACCGGCGCCATCAGCGTCGAGACCACGATGTAGTTGGCCGTGGTCGGCAGGCCCATGCCGAGCACCAGGCTGATGGCCGCCACCAGGATCAGCATCAGCATCAGGTTGCCGCCCGACAGCACCTCGACGATCTCGGTCATCACCAGGCCGACACCGGTCAGCGAGACGGTGCCGACGATGACGCCGGCCGCCGCCGTGGCCAGGCCGATGCCGATCATGTTGCGCGCGCCGGTGGCCAGGCCGTCGATCAGGTCGCGCACGCCCGACCAGGCCGCCGCGCCGATGTTGCCGCGGCCGCGCATGGCGCTCAGGATCGGCTTTTGCGTCACCATGATGAACATCATGAAGACCGTGGCCCAGAACGCCGACAGCGCGGGCGAGAGCTGCTCGACCATCAGGCACCACACCAGCACCACCACCGACAGCAGGTAGTGCAGGCCCGAGCGCACCGTGGGCCCGGTCTCGGGCAGCTCGAACACAGGCGAGTTCGGGTCGTCGATCTCCAGCTCGGGCTGGCGCGAGCTGACCCACAGCAGCAGCAGGTAGGCCACCAGCAGCAGCACGGATATGACCGGCACGGCGGCAGCGCCGAACAGCGACTTGACGAAGCCGATGACGTAGTAGGTCGCCGCCGACAGGATGACGAAGCCGCTCAGCGTGGTGACGAAGGAGACCAGCCGCTGCACGGCGGTCGACTGCCGGCGCCGCGGCAGGCCCTGCATGCCGGCCTTCAGCGCCTCCAGGTGCACGATGTAGAACAGCGCGATGTAGGAAATCAGCGCCGGCAGGATGGCGTGCTTCATCACCTCGACGTAGGAGATGCCGACGAACTCGACCATCAGGAAGGCCGCGGCGCCCATCACCGGCGGCATGATCTGGCCGTTCACCGAGGACGAGACCTCGACCGCGCCGGCCTGGTCGCCACGGTAGCCGACGCGCTTCATCAGCGGGATGGTGAAGGTGCCGGTGGTGACCACGTTGGCGATCGACGAGCCGGAGATGATGCCGGTGGCCGCCGACGACACCACCGCCGCCTTGGCTGGCCCGCCGCGCATGTGGCCGAGCAGGGCAAAGGCGCTCTTGATGAAGTAGTTGCCGGCGCCGGCCTTGTCCAGCAGCGAGCCGAACAGCACGAACAGGAAGATGAAGCCGCTGGACACCCCCAGCGCGACGCCGAACACGCCCTCGGTGGTGAGCCAGAAATGCGAGGCCGCACGGTCCAGCGAGGCGCCGCGGTGCGCCATCATGTCGGGCATGTAGGGCCCGGCGAAGGTGTAACCCAGGAACACCAGGGCCACGATCACCATCGGCAGGCCGAGCGCGCGGCGCGTGGCCTCCAGCAGCAGCACCATGCCGACGATGAAGACATAGACGTCCATCGGCGTCGGCGTGCCGGGGCGCGTGGCCAGCTCGCGATAGAACAGGAACAGGTAGGCGGCGCAGAAGGCGCCGGCCAGCGCCATCACCCAGTCGGTGATCGGTACCCGGGTGGTCGGCGACCAGCGCGTGGCCGGATAGGCCAGGAAGCCCAGGAAGACGGAGAACGCCAGGTGGATGGCGCGGCTTTCGGTGTCGTTGAAGATGCCGATGCGCAGCGTGAACGGCAGCGGCGAGGCGATCCAGAGCTGGAACAGCGACCACGCGATCGCCAGCACCAGCATCAGCCAGGCCACCATCGGGCCCGGGTTGCGAGCACCGGTGTCGCTGTCCTCGACCAGCTTGTTGACGTCGATCCCGTCCGTCGCGTCGTCCTTGCCTTGCTTCATGCTGCTGCTCTCCTGCCCTGCGTCACGGCGCCCCGGCGTGCACCGTCCCCCAACAAAACCGCCCCATGCCGATGCCATTCAGCATGGGGCGTCCGCCTCGAATGGCGGGCGTGTGCTCAGCCCGAGATCACTTGAGCCAGCCCTTTTCCTTGTAGTACTTCTCGGCACCCGGATGCAGCGGTGCCGACAGGCCGTCCTTGACCATGTTCTCCGGGTTCAGGTGGGCGAACGCCGGGTGCAGCTTCTTGAACTCCTCGAAGTTGTCGAACACCGCCTTGACCAGGACATAGACCTGATCCTCGGGTGCCTTGGCCGTGGTCACGAAGGTGGCCAGCACGCCGTAGGTCTGGGTGTCCTCGTCGTTGCCCTTGTAGAGTCCGGCCGGGATCACGGCCTTGGCGTAGTACGAGTTGTCGGCCACCAGCTTGTCGATCGCCGGGCCGGTGATGTTCACCAGCTTGGCGCCGCAGGTGGTCACCGGGTCCTGGATGTTGGCGCTGGGGTGGCCGACGCCGTAGAAGAAGGCGTCGATCTTGTTGTCGCACAGCGCGGCGCCGTGCTCGTCGGCCTTCAGCTCGGAGGCGAGCGAGAAGTCGGACAGCCTCCAGTCCAGCGCGGTCAGCAGTTCCTCCATCGAGGCCCGGGTGCCGGAGCCGGGGTTGCCGACGTTGACGCGCTTGCCCTTCAGGTCGGCGATGTTCCTGGCGTTGGCGTCGGCGCGCGCCAGCATGGTGAAGGGCTCCGGGTGCAGGGCAAACACCGAGCGCAGGTCCTCGAACGGGCCGAAGCTCTGGAAGCTGCTGGTGCCCTTGTAGCCGTGGTAGTTCCAGTCGGACTGGGC
>CAYRHV010000365.1:0-2820 GCA_964424045.1 uncultured Ottowia sp.
TGCTGCTGACCGAGGGCTGCCGCGGCGAGGGCGCGATCCTGATCAACAGCGAGGGTGAGCGCTTCATGGAGCGCTATGCGCCGACGCTGAAGGACCTGGCGCCGCGCGACTTCGTCTCGCGCTCGATGGACCAGGAAATCAAGGAAGGGCGTGGTTGCGGCCCGAACAAGGACCACATCCTGCTCAAGCTCGACCACCTGGGTGCCGACACCATCCACAAGCGCCTGCCCTCGGTCTACGAGATCGGCCTGAACTTCGCCAACGTCGACATCACCAAGGAGCCGATTCCGGTGGTGCCGACCATCCACTACATGATGGGCGGGGTGCCGGCCAACATCCACGGCCAGGTGGTGATCCAGAAGGATGGCGACGACAACCGGCCGGTGCACGGCCTCTACGCCGTCGGCGAGTGCTCGGCCGTGAGCGTGCACGGGGCCAACCGCCTGGGCACCAACTCGCTGCTGGACATCGTGGTGTTCGGCCGCGCCGCGGGGCTGCACATCATCGAGCATGCCCGGGGCGCCGTTCACAAGCCGCTGCCCGCGGATGCGGCCGACCAGACGCTGGCGCGCCTGGCCCGGCTGGAAGGCGCGGGCGACGGCGAATACGCCCAGGACGTTGCCAACGACCTGCGCAACTGCATGCAGACGCACGCCAACGTGTTCCGCACCCAGGCGACGATGGACGAGGGCGTGACCCGCGTGGCTGAGATGCGCGCGCGCTTCGAGCGCATCGGCCTGAAGGACCACTCCATGGTCTGGAACACGGCGCGCGTGGAGGCGCTGGAGGTCGAGAATCTGATCGAGGTGGCGCAGGCCACCATGGTGTCGGCGGCCGCGCGGCACGAATGCCGCGGCGCGCACGACGTGATGGACTACGAGCGTCCGGCGGACGACCCGGTGGCACCTCTGGGCCGCGATGACGTCAACTGGCTCAAGCACAGCCTCTGGCATCGGGAGACCAACAGCCTGACCTACAAGCCGGTGCGCATGCAGCCGCTGACGGTGGAGTCCATCCCGCCCAAGGTCCGGACCTTCTGAGACCACCGATTTCCAGGACAGAGCCATGCAAAAACGCACTTTCAAGATTTATCGCTACGACCCGGACAAGGACGACCGGCCCTACATGCAGACCGTCGAGCTCGAGCTCGAGGGCCACGAGCGCATGCTGCTGGACGCGCTGATCAAGCTCAAGGCGCAAGACCAGACCGTGGCCTTCCGCCGCTCCTGCCGCGAGGGCGTGTGCGGTTCGGACGCCATGAACATCAACGGCAAGAACGGCCTGGCCTGCCTGACCAACCTGCTGACGCTGAAGGACCCGATCGTGCTCAAGCCCCTGCCGGGGCTGCCGGTGGTGCGCGACCTGATCGTCGACATGACCGACTTCTTCAAGCAGTACCACTCGATCAAGCCGTATCTGGTCAACAGCACACCGGCGCCCGAGACCGAGCGCCTGCAGTCACCCGAGGAGCGCGAGGAGCTCAACGGCCTGTACGAATGCATCCTGTGTGCCTGCTGCTCGACCGCCTGCCCGAGCTTCTGGTGGAACCCGGACAAGTTCGTCGGCCCGGCCGGCCTGCTGCAGGCCTACCGCTTCATTGCCGACAGCCGCGATGACGCCACCAGCGAGCGCCTGGACAACCTGGAAGATCCGTACCGGCTGTTCCGCTGTCACACCATCATGAACTGCGTGGACGTCTGTCCCAAGGGCCTGAAGCCGGCCGCCGCCATCAGCAAGATCAAGGAGCTGATGGTGCGCCGCGCCATCTGAGGGGCAAGTCGTCGATTTCCCCATGGATTCGGAGCCCTTCGACGAACGTGCGCTGGGCAGGCTGAAATGGAGTTGCCGCCGGGGCCTGCTGGAGAACGACCTGATCATCGGGCGCTTCTTCGAGCGCCACGGTGAGCGGTTGAACAGGCGCCAGGCCGAGGCACTGACGGGCCTGATGGCGCTGTCCGACAACGACTTGCTGGACCTGCTGCTGGGGCGCAAGGAACCGCAGGGGGATCTCGACGCGCCCGACGTACACGCCCTGCTTGGCCTGATGCGGGCCAGGCCGGCCATCTGAAACATCACTCGCAAGAACCAGGAAACCAATCATGAACCTGTCCGACAACCAAGCCACGCTCAAGTTTTCCAACGGCAGTCCCGACATCGAGCTGCCGGTCTACAAGGGCACGATCGGACCGGATGTGATCGACATCCGCAAGCTGTACGGGCAGACCGGGATGTTCACCTACGACCCCGGTTTCATGTCGACCGCGGCGTGCCAGTCGGCCATCACCTACATCGACGGCGAGAAGGGCGAGCTGCTGTATCGCGGCTACCCGATCGAGCAGCTGGCCGAGAAGTGCGACTACCTGGACGTCTGCCACCTGCTGCTCAAGGGCGAGCTGCCGGATGCGGGCGAGCGACGCGACTTCCACAAGCTGGTGCTGCAGCACACCATGGTGCACGAGCAGATGCAGTTCTTCCTGCGTGGCTTCCGCCGCGACGCGCACCCGATGGCGGTGCTCACCGGGCTGATCGGCGCGCTCTCGGCCTTCTATCACGACAACATGGACGTGCAGAACCCCGAGCACCGCGAGATCGCGGCGATTCGCCTGATCTCCAAGCTGCCGACGCTGGTGGCGATGGCCTACAAGTACGGCATGGGCCAGCCCTACATGTACCCGCGCAACGAGCTGTCCTACGCCGGCAACTTCCTGCGCATGATGTTCGGCACGCCGTGCGAGGACTACAAGGTCAGTCCGGTGCTGGAAAAGGCGATGGACCGCATCTTCATCCTGCACGCCGACCACGAGCAGAACGCCTCGACCT
>CAYRHV010000366.1:0-2803 GCA_964424045.1 uncultured Ottowia sp.
GATGATGGGCATCATCGCCAAGACCATGGGCATGGCGAAACGGCCGGGGGCGTGAGATGGAACGCATCCTGATTGCCAACCGCGGCGTTCTTGCCGCAGGCAAGGCGAAGCACATTGCCCGGGCACGCGCGGCGTGCCAGCGGGCGATCGAGCCGCGAGGACACAACGCATGAAACGCATCCTGATTGCCAATCGCGGCGAGATCGCCCGCCGCGTCATCGCCACCGCCGATCGCATGGGCATCGAGACCGTGGCCGTGCATTCCGACGCCGACGCGAACGCCTTGCACGTGCGCGAAGCGACGCTGGCCCATGCCCTGGGCGGCAACACCTCGGCCGAGAGCTACCTGCGCATCGACAAGCTGCTCACCGCCGCCCAGGCCACCGGCGCCGATGCGGTGCATCCCGGCTACGGCTTCCTGAGCGAGAACGCCGACTTCGCCCAGGCGGTGCAGGACGCCGGCCTGATCTGGATCGGCCCACCGCCCGCCGCCATCCGCGCCCTGGGCGACAAGGCCGCGGCCAAGGCGCTGGGCCTGCAGCAGGGCGTGCCCTGCCTGCCGGGCTATGCGGGCGAGGACCAGTCCGAGGCGTGCTTCGTCGCCGAGGCCGACAAGATCGGCTACCCCGTCATGGTCAAGGCCGTGGCCGGCGGCGGCGGGCGCGGCATGCGGCTGGTGACCGAAGCGGCTGGATTGCCCACGGCGCTGGCGAGCGCGCGCTCCGAGGCGCAGGCGGGCTTCGGCAACGGCCGGCTGCTGATCGAGCGCGCCGTGATGCAGCCGCGCCACGTCGAGATCCAGGTGTTCGCCGACGCGCACGGGAACGTGGTGCACCTGGGCGAGCGCGACTGCTCGGTGCAGCGGCGGCACCAGAAGATCATCGAGGAGGCACCCAGCCCGGCCGTCTCGCCCGAACTGCGCGCGCGCATGGGCGAATGCGCCGTGGCGCTGGCGCGCGGCGCCGGCTACGTCGGCGCCGGCACGGTCGAGTTTTTGCTGGAGGGCAATGAGTTCCTGGGCGCCGCCGGGCCGTCCCAAGGCGCGAGCGCCCCCTTGGGGGGCAGCGCACCTCGCGAAGCGGGGGAGCGTGGGGGCTTCTATCTCATGGAGATGAACACCCGGCTGCAGGTCGAGCATCCGGTCACGGAAGCATTGACCGGGCTGGATCTGATCGAGTGGCAGATCCGCGTCGCGCGCGGCGAGCCGCTGCCGCTGGCCCAGGCGCAGGTGCGACTCGATGGCCACGCGATCGAGGTGCGCCTCTGCGCCGAGGATGCCGACTACGTGCCGCATTCGGGCCGCATCCGGCACTTCGCCGCGCCGCCGGCCGCTGCCTTTGCGCGGGCGCCGCTGCGCTTCGACCACGCGATCGAGGCCGGCGCCGAGGTCACGCCGTTCTACGACGCCATGCTGGGCAAGCTGATCGTGCATGCGCCGACCCGCGAGCAGGCGATCGACGCCTTGCTGGCCGCACTGGCGCGCACCGAGCTGCTGGGCCTGCCGAGCAACCGTGGCTTTCTCATGGCCTGCCTGGATGACGCGCGCTTCCGGCGCGGCGAGGCGCTGATTTCCTTCCTTGCCACGCACGGCGATGCGCTGCGCGCCACCCTGCTGCAGCGCGAGCGCACGGCGCACGAGCGCTTCGCGCTGGCCGCGCTCTACGCCGAGGGTATCGATGGGCTGCCCTGCGGCTTCGCAGCGCCGCTGCGCCTGGCGCATCGGGGCGACACCGCGGCGCTGGCGGTGCGGGCCCGGGCCGGCGGCCTCGAGCTGGCGGGCGAGACACCGCGCCGGATCGAGCTGCGACCCCTCGCCGGGGGCGCCGTGCAATGCAGCGAGCAGGGCCGGTCCGAGCGCGTGCGCGCGGTTGCCGTCGCACACGCCGGCTCGGCGCCGCGCTGGCACGCGCAGGCGGGCGGGGTCGACTGGTGGTTCGACGACGTCTCGTTCGAGCCGGTGGCCGGCGGCGCTGGCGCGCAGGCGGCTGCCGAGCTGCGCGCGCCGTTCAATGGCCGCGTGGTGCGCGTCGCGGTGCAGGCGGGGCAAACGATCGAGGCCGGCGAGACGGCACTGGTGGTCGAGTCCATGAAGCTCGAGCACAGCCTGTCCTCGCGCGCCGCCGTCACCGTCGCCGAGGTCCTGGTGGCCGAGGGCCAGCAGGTCACGCCGGGGCAGGTGCTGCTGCGCTTCGAAGCGCAGGCGGCCGCGCCCGAATCACAGACGGAGGCCGCCCATGCCTAGGATGAAACACCCCCTATGTCGCTGCGCTCCATCCCCCTGGAAGGGGGACGCACAAGGCCTGACCAGGCAGGGTAATCGGCTGCGCGTGAGCGCCTGGCCGGGCCGCCATCGAGGCGGCGGGCGCAGCCGGGTTGGATACCCGACGAGCACGGTAACGACGAGGGCGGCCCGGCCAGGCACTCACCCGAAGGGCCACAGCCTGAGCCCACGCATGACGGCGTTGCGCGCCTTGCCAAGGCCGCCAGCATTGGCTGCGGCACGCGCCTTGTCCTGCGCCGACTCAGACTGCGGCGCGCAGTCGATTGCCCTGCTTGGTCAGGCCCAGCCCAGGGGGACCCTGGCCACGGGTGCCCCCGCGTGGCCTGCTCCGCGGCCTTTGGAGTGGTGTCGTTTCATGCGCTGCGGGTGGCGCATCGCGTTATGGACAACTGAGATGACCGTCGACGAACTGCGCGAAACGCGCACCGCCCTCGTGGACAGCATGGTGCGTTTCGCGCGCACCGAGGTTGCCCCCCACGTGACCGAATGGGACGCGGCCGGGGAATTCCCGCGCGCGCTCTA
>CAYRHV010000367.1:0-2801 GCA_964424045.1 uncultured Ottowia sp.
ATCTCCCACATGAATGCCTCCAAGTGCGGCTGCAGGCCGTCGCCGGAAATCTTGATGAGGCCATCGCCCTTGTTGATGGCGTCGGTCTGCGCCTCCATCATCTCGATTTGCGCCTTGGTGAGGTCCTTTTGCAGCTTAAGGGCCTCGTCGCGGCGTTTGGATTCCTTGTCGAGCTCGCTTTCCAGACTCAGCTGCTGCAGGCGGTCGAGTTTGCCGCTGCCCAGCGAATCCCACAGGCTACTCAGCGTATCCCCGGTGGATTCAATCCCGGTGTTGATCGAATCGAACGCCGCCACCACCTTCTGCGCATCGGCCTCGATGCGCGCCACGTCGATCTGCGCCTTGAATTCCAGCGTCTTGATGCGCTCGTTGCTGGCCAGCTTCTCCATCTCGAGCTTGAGCTTCTGCGCGGCCTCTTCGGCTTTCGCGAGCTCCTCGGCCGACTTCTTGATTCCAGAGGTGTTCTTGCCGACGGTGTCGAGCGCCTTGCCGGTGGCCAGCAGGTTCTGCTCGTAACCGACGACCTTGCCGGTCGCCTCGTCGATGATCGGCACGATGGCCGTGGTGGTGTCGAAAACCGCGCGGTTTGCCTCGGCAAACGACTGCGCGCCGCTGGTCGATTCATCCAGCACGCCCCCGGCCGCCAGCACCGCATCGTTCCATCGCTGGAGCGCGCCGGCCGAATCCTCGGTGTACTTCACCACGTTGCCCATGGCGTCGACGTACTCGGTGATCCCGTCCTTGCTCACCTTGCGCACCGCGCCCGCCACGCCATCCAGGCCCTCGGCGAGCACGTCGGCCTGCTTCACCGCGCTGGTCCATGCGCCGGTCACGTCGTCCCACACGTACTTGCCCGACTCGACCCCCTGGTTCAGGTCCTCGATCGAGATCCGCAGGCCATCCACGGTCACCGCAAAGCCCTTGGCGTCGTCCGCGGAATTGACCAGGTCGTAGATCCACGCGCCGAGCGTGGTCTCCGAGCCGCTTACCGAGCTCACCACCTTGTCGATGCCGTCGTTCAGCACCGTGCCCACGGCATAGCCCGCGGCGCCCGCGGCGGCCACCAGCCCGGCGCTGCCCAGCGCGGTGGCCAGCGCGCCCGACCCGGTCGCCAGCGCACCCATCGCGCCCACCAGGCCCACGCCCTGCTTCACCACCAGCAGGGCCAGCAGGCCCTCGAACAACGGCACCAGTCCCGTGAGTCCGCCCGCAAGCAAGTTAGCTTGCGTCACCACGCCGCCGATGTTGCCCGCCAGCGCAAACACGCTGGAATCGACCCCCGCGGCGCCCTTGCCCACCTCGACCAGCAGATCGAACATCGGCTCGAAGCTCTCGATCACCCCCGCGGCGTACTTGCTCAGCCCCAGGAAGGCGGCCCCGAGCGTCTCGATCGCACGCGCCAAGCCATCCGCACTGCCGAGGTCGAAGCCATCGAACAGCCCCTTCACCGAGCCGACGACCGCGTCGAGCCCCTTCGTAAAGCCCGAGAGATCCGCCTTTTCCAGCGCCGCCGGCAGGTTGATCGCGATCTGCTCGAACGCCTTCTGGATCTCGCCGGCCAGGCCCCCGATGTACTCCACCAGCCACGACAGCGCCCCGTCCTTCACGCTGTCCGCCACCGCGGCAAAGACCTTGGCAATCGCCGTCGCGATGCCGCCGAACTCGTCCAGCAGCGGCGTGCCGATCTCGACCAGCAGCACCTTGAGCGCATTGACCGCCTTCGCGCTCGACTGCTCGACCGAGCCGTTCATCTTCGAGAAGGCGTCATCCACCGAGCCGGCCGCCTTGCCCATCGAGCCAAGCGAGTCCGCAAAGGCATCGGCCTGCGAGCCCGTCAGCGTCATCACCGCCGACAAGCCCTGCACATCGCCGAACAGCACCGCCATCTTGTCTGCGCTGCCGCCCGTGGCCTTCTGCACATCGTCCAGCACGCCGGCCAGGCCCTTGCTCTTCAACGCGTTCGCGTCAAACTCGATGCCCAGCTCGTTGGCCAGCTTCTTCGCCTGCTCGCTCGGCTTGATGATGTTGCTCAGCGCGCTACGCAGCGCGTCGATCGCCGTCGACGGCTGCACACCGGCCGCGGTCAGGGTGGCGATGCCCGCGCCGATCTCATCCAGCGACACGCCCGCCGTCGCGGCGATCGGCGTGATGTTCGCCAGGCTGGCCGACAGATCGGTCATCTCGATCTTGCCGTCCTTGATGATCTGGAACAGCTTGTCCGAGACCTCCCCCGCCGCGCTCGTGCTCAATCCGTAGGCGTTGAGCGTCGACACCAGCACCTCGGTGGTGCCCTTCAGGTCGGCGCGCGTCGCCACCGACAACTTCTCGGCGGTCGCGATCAGGTCGAGCGACTTGCTGTACTCGACGCCCGAGCCGATCGCCGCCGACAGTGAATTGGTGATCTCCTCCAGCGACGCCGACGACCCCGATGCGTACTCGAGGATGTTGTTTTTGAACTTGGCCAGGTCCTCGTCGGTCGCATCGAACAGCGTCGTGATCTGCTTGAACGCCGCATCGAAGTCCGCCGCCGACTTGACCGCGAACGTGGTAAAGGCCGCGCCCACCGCCAGCACGCCGGCCTCCACCTTCAGCGCCGCGGCGGTAAAGTCCGCCACCGGCTGGGTCGCGCCCTTCAGCGACCCGCCGAAGCTCTCCAGGTTCTTCACGGCCGCGGCCGTGGCGGCGCCGGTCTTGTCGACCCCCTGGAAAATCAGCTCGATGGTTTTTTGCGCGTCGGCCATGCGTCACCTGGTTGCGGAGCGCGCAGCGCGCTCCTTGTAGAACAGCCCCCACACGGCAAT
>CAYRHV010000368.1:0-2800 GCA_964424045.1 uncultured Ottowia sp.
CTGCTGCTGGGGCTGGCCAATGCGATCGTGCGGCCGCTGCTGGTGTTCATGACGCTGCCGCTCACCCTGCTCTCCTTCGGCCTGTTCCTGCTGGTGATCAACGCGCTGGTGCTGATGCTGGTGGCCCGGCTGGTGAACGGCTTTCACCTGGACGGCTTCTGGACCGCGTTCTGGGCCAGCATCTTCATGTCGCTGCTGAGCGTGGTGCTGGGCCTGGTGCTGGGCGGCACGCCGGAATTCACCATCGAGACCAGCCCGGCGCCGGGGCAGACCTGGCTCTAGGCGCGTGAGCAGCCGGCGCACCTTCTGCTGCCCACACGCCCAGGGCAGTGGGCGCATGGCGGCGTCGACCGCGCCCCCCAACACCACCCTGACGCGCGTAGTGACAGCGCCGCATTGCTAGGATTCTGCCCATGACGATCCTCCAGACCCCCTTTCCCCTCGGCTGGCAGCACTACCTGCTGGGTGGCCTGTGCGTGGGCGGCGGCGTGGCGCTGCTGTTCCTGCTCACGGGGCGCGTGGGCGGCATGAGCTCGGTGTTTTCCAGCACCTGGTCGTTCGTGCTGCAGCGCCCGTTCTTCCAGCAGCCGCGACTGGTGAACACGCGCGGCTGGCGGCTCGAATACGCGCTCGGGCTGATCCTGGGTGCCTTTGCCTGGTGGCTGTGGCGCGGCGGCGGCGTGCCCGAGACCACCGGCGTGCCATGGTGGCTGCTGCTCGTCGGCGGCTTCATCGCTGGCTACGGCGCACGCCTGGGACATGGCTGCACCTCGGGGCACGGCATCTGTGGCCTGGGCTCGCTGCAGTGGCCGTCGGCGCTGGCCGTGCTGACCTTCATGGCCACGGCCTTCCTGACCGCCAACCTGGTGACGAGGTGGCTGGTATGAACATCAGCAAGGGACTGGCCACGCTGGCCGCGGGCGTGCTGTTCGGGTTCGGGCTGGCGCTGTCCACCATGATCCGCCCCGAGGTGGTGCTGAGCTTCCTGCAACTGCAGGACCTGGGCCTGGCGCTGGTCATGGGCGGCGGCGTGGTGGTCACGCTGCTCGCCTACAAGCTGCTGCCACGCCTCTTGAAACAGCCACTGCTGGGCGGCGCCTTTGGCGTGCACCCGAGCGACTGGAACCGCGACACCCTGGTGGGGGCGGCCCTGTTCGGCGTCGGCTGGGGCCTGACAGGCGTCTGTCCCGGTCCGGCCATCGCCGGGCTGGGCGCCGGCAATTTCACGCTGCTGTGGGCCGTGCTGGGGATTGCGCTGGGTGCGTTCGCGCAGGGCTGGCGTTCGAGGTGAAGCCACGGGAGTGGCTCAATTTCTCCAGGCCAGGCCGATCGAGGCCGTGAAGCCGCCGCGCCGGCGCACCAGCGGCGAGCGCGCCGCGTCGTCCTGCAGGCGTGTGTAGCCGATGCCGCCGAACGCCACCCAGTGCTCAGAAATTGAATGCGTCAGGTCCAGACCGAGACCGGTCTGGAACAGGCCGGCACGCGGGCGATAGCCGGACAGGCCGGCGGCGATGCGCTGGGAGGTCAGCGGGATGCCGAACTCACTGCGCATGTAGCGCGCGTTGCCCCAGGACGCGGTCAGGCTGGCGCCAACCGTCGTGCGCGGCCCGAGCGGCTGATCGTGGCCGAGCCAGGCGTCGACCACCATGCCGCCGCCCTTGCCCAGCACGTCCTGAGACACCGCCAGCGAGGTCGTCCAGCGCTCGCTCAGGTTGTAGCGCGCCCGCATCCGGGCGCGCAGGGTGGTCGGCACATTGGGCACGCCGAGCCGGCGATCGGCCTCGGCGGCACGGCGACCGCGGTCGATGTTGAGCGACAGGCTGAGGTTGAAGCGATCGGTGGCGCGCAGCAGGCCTTCCAGGCCGACGCTGCGGTCGCGCCGGCGGCTGCGTCCATGCTCCATCAGGCCCCAGCCACCACCGGTGCTCAGGCGCAGGCGCCCCCATTCGACTGCCAGCACCGGACGCAGGCCATGGCCGCTGCCGCCACCGAAGAAGTCCGGACCACTGCGCGCCGAGATCCCGATCAGGTAGTGCACGCCGCCACCGGTATCGGCCCGGCGCTCCTGCGGGTTCCAGTCGGCATCGCGCGGACCGATCGCTGCGGTCGGACCGGCCGACTCGGAGCGCACCGACACGGTTGCTGCTGCGGCAGCGGCAGGCGCCGCCTCGGGTCCGGCCGGTGCGGCGGGCGCGGCGCATGCGGTCGCGGCCAGCAGCAGGCCCGGCAGAACCCGCAGATGACGGCATGCAGAACCGGCGCCGGCCCGGCCGGCAGCCCCTGGCTGGCGCGGCATTGCTTCAGTCCACACCGGCCAGTGCCTCGAGCAGGTGCGCACGCGCCAGGGCCGCGACTTCGGCCGCCGGGCGTGACTTGAGCCGGTGGTCGCTCCAGACCTGGCGCCACAGGCGCGCGCCGCGTCGCCCATGGTGCAGGCCGAGCAGGTGGCGTGCAACGGCCGACCAGGGCGTGCCGTCCTCGTGCAGCTCGCGCTCCATGTAGGCCAGCATCTCGAGCTCGACCTCGTCGGGCGTGAGTGCACACGGCGCGCCGCCCAGGAAGCCGGCGTCCCAGCGGCTCATGATCCAGGGGTTGTGATAGGCGGCGCGGCCCAGCATCACGCCATCCACGTGTTGCAGGTGGGCACGGATCTGCTCGTCACTGGCCACGCCGCCGTTGAGCACGATGGTCAGTTGCGGGAAATCCTGCTTCAGGCGGTAGACCCACTCGTGGCGCAGCGGCGGGATCTCGCGGTTTTCCTTCGGGCTCAGGCCCTTGAGCCAGGCGTTGCGCGCATGCA
>CAYRHV010000369.1:0-2784 GCA_964424045.1 uncultured Ottowia sp.
CATCTATGCGGGCAAGCACGGGACCGTCGGCGCGCACCGCTGAGCGCAGGCGCTGCGCCCACCCGTTCTGACCGCAGGATCCATGGCCTTCTTCAAGTTTCGCCAGCGCGGCCCGGCCGAGCCCGGCAGTTCCCGCAAGGCCGATGCGGCCGCTTCCGGCGCCTCGGCCGAAACCATTGAAAGCCTGCGCCGGCGGGCCCGCCACCGCCTGATCGGCGCCGTGGTGCTGGTCGGCATCGCTGTGATCGGCTTCCCGCTGCTGTTCGACACCGAGCCCCGGCCCGAGGCCATCAACGCCCCGATCACCATTCCCGACCGCGAAAGCGCGCCGCCGCTGGCGATTCCGGCACCGGCGGCACCCGATGCGGTGCCCGCGGCGGCCAGCCTGGCCGAGCGCGAGGAGGTGCTGCCACCGGCCGCGGCGGGGGATGCGGCCGCGACGAGCGGCGGGCCGGTGCAGGAGGTCGCCGACACGGACGCCCAGGCCGCCGCCGAGGCCGCGGCGCGAGCGCGTCAGCGCGAGCAGGCCGAGGCCGAGGCACGCGCGCGCCAGGAGGAAGAGGCCCGCGCGCGGGCCCGCCAGGAAGAGCAGGCGCGGGCCAGGCGCGAGGCCGAAGCCGAGGCCCGGGCCAAGCGCGAAGCGGCCCAGCGCGAGGCCGAGCGCGCCCGCGCCGCCCTGGAAGGGCGCAGTCCGGCGCCGGCGCCGTCCGCGGCCGCTGCCGGCACGGGCCGCTTCATCGTGCAGATCGGCGCCTTCGCCGACGCCGACAAGGCGCGCGAAGTGCGCCAGAAGGCCGAGCGCACCGGCCTGAAGACCTACGTCCAGGTGGTGGACACCAAGGACGGCAAGCGCACGCGCGTGCGTGTGGGTCCGTTCTCCAGCCGTGCCGAGGCCGAGCAGGCTGCCGAAACCCTGAAGAAGGCCGGCCTGCCGGGTGGGGTGTTCAGCCTCTGACGGCACGCCGACGCCGCGCCACCCGCATTCGGACCATGCACGCGATCGACTGGATCTGTCTTGCCGTCGTGCTGGCGTCGCTGCTGCTGGGGGCCTGGCGTGGCCTGCTCTACGAGTCGATCTCGGTGGCCGGCTGGGTGGCGGCCTACCTGGCTGCGCGCTGGGCCGCGCCGGTGGTCGGCCACAGCCTGCCGATGGGCGATTCGGCCGAGGCGCTGCGCGTGGCCGCCGGCTTCACGCTGGTGTTCGTGGGCGTGGCCTTCCTGGGCAGCCTGCTGGCCTGGATGGCGCGTGGCGCCGTGCGGGCCCTGGGCATGCGGCCGGTGGACCGCGTGTTTGGCGCCGTCTTCGGCACCCTGCGCGGAGTCCTGGTCCTGCTGGTGCTGGCGACGCTGGTGCGGATGACGACGCTGCGCGAGGCCCCCTGGTGGCAGGAGTCGTTCAGTGGCCCCTGGCTGCAATTGGCCCTGCAGGAATTGCAGCCCTGGCTGCCGGCGGCGCTGGCGCAATACCTTTCGGCGTGACAATACGGGTGCCCGCGCGGCCGGGCGTCCCCAACAAACCTCTCTGAATCATGTGCGGCATCGTTGGCGTGGTTGGTTCCACGCCGGTCAACCAGATCCTCTATGACGCCCTGCTGCTGCTGCAGCATCGGGGGCAGGATGCCGCCGGCATCGTCACGCAGCACGAGCGCCGCTTCTACATGCACAAGGCGCGCGGCATGGTGCGCGACGTGTTCCGCACGCGCAACATGCGCGGCCTGCCGGGCACCAGCGGCCTGGGCCAGGTGCGCTACCCCACGGCCGGCAGCGCCGACAACGAGGAAGAGGCCCAGCCCTTCTACGCCAGTGCGCCGTTTGGCGTGGTGCTGGTGCACAACGGCAACCTGACCAATGCCGAGGTGCTGCGTGCCGAGCTCTACGCCGTCGACCATCGCCACATCAACACCGGCAGCGACTCCGAGGTGCTGCTGGGCGTGCTGGCGCACGAGCTGGAGCAGGCCTCGCGCAACACCCACTTCGGGCCGGAGGAGGTGTTCGCCGCCGTCGCCGCCACGCACCGGCGGCTGCGCGGCTCCTACGCCGTGGTGGCCCACATCGCCGGGCGCGGCATGCTGGCGTTTCGCGATCCGTTCGGCATCCGCCCGCTGTGCTTCGGGCGCGCCGCCGACGGCACGGTGATGGCGGCCAGTGAATCGGTGGCGCTGGAGGGCACGGGCCATGCGCTGGAGCGCGACGTCGCCCCCGGCGAGGCGCTGTTCGTGACGCTGGACGGCGAGGTGCACACCCGGCAGTGCGCCGCGCAGCCGGTGCTCTCGCCCTGCATCTTCGAGTTCGTCTACCTGGCGCGGCCCGACTCGATGCTGGACGGCATCTCGGTCTACCAGGCGCGCCTGAACCTGGGCCAGACGCTGGCCAAGCGCGTGGTCTCCACCGTGCCGCCAAGCGAGATCGACAGCGTGATTCCGGTGCCCGAGTCCAGCCGCCCCAGCGCCAACGAGCTGGCACGCCTGCTGGGCAAGCCGTATCGCGAGGGCTTCGTGAAGAACCGCTACGTCGGCCGCACCTTCATCATGCCGGGCCAGGTCGTGCGGCGCCGCTCGGTGCGCCAGAAGCTCAACACCATCGGCGCCGAATTTGCCGGCCGCAACGTGCTGCTAGTGGACGATTCCATCGTGCGCGGCACCACCAGCCGCGAGATCGTGCAGATGGCGCGCGACGCCGGTGCGCGCAAGGTCTACATGGCCAGCGCCGCGCCGCCGGTGCGCCACCCGAACGTCTACGGCATCGACATGCCCTCGCGCGAGGAGCTGATCGCCCATGGGCGCA
>CAYRHV010000370.1:0-2782 GCA_964424045.1 uncultured Ottowia sp.
CTGCGCGACATCCCGCAAAGCGTCACGGTGATGACCGAGAAGCTGATCCAGGACCGCAACCTCGACGACTTCCGCGAAGTGCTGCGCTCCACCGCCGGCGTCACCTTCCAGGCCGGCGAAACCGGCGAGGAAGACGTGCGCCTGCGCGGCTTCTCGCTCGGCCAGGCCGGCGACATCTACCGCGACGGCATGCGCGACGCGCCGCTCTACGAGCGCGACACCTTCAACGACGACCGCGTCGAAGTCATCAAGGGCTCGGCCTCGATGCTGTTTGGCAAGGGCTCCACCGGCGGCGTCGTCAACCAGGTCAGCAAGCAGCCCTTCCTGATGACTCAGCATGAGGCCAGCGCCACGCTGGGCACCGGCAGCATGAAGCGCGTGCAGGGCGACTTCAACTGGCAGACCGGCGAGGATTCGGCCTTCCGCCTGAACGTGCTGGCCCATGACGCCAGCAACTGGGGCGCCAAGCAGCGCAAGCTGGGCGTGGCGCCGACCTTCCGCTGGGGCATCGGCACGCGCAACGAATTTTCGCTCGGCCTGTATGCGCTCGACATCAAGGGCCGCTCCACCTACGCCCATCCCTGGATCCTCGGCGGCGAAGTCGGCGACCCCAGCCGCACCATCAACCCGACGCTGCCGGCCAGGAACTTCTACGGTCTCACGAACGACCACCTCGACACTTCGGCCACCTATGCCACGCTCGGGCACATCCACCGCTTCGACAACGGTGGCGAGCTCAAGACGCGCCTGCGCGTGGGCGAATACAAGCGCGACCTGCTGGGCAGTCCGATCCGCTTTGCCGCTCCGGCCCCGACCAGCGTCTCGGACATCACCGACAGCACCGAGCTCACGCGCGCTTCCAAGGGCCGCATCGGCAAGAGCGACGTCGTGATGCTGCAAAGCGACTACAGCAACCGCTACGAGTGGGGCGGCATGAAGCACGAGCTGCTGGCCGGCTTCGACGTCCTCGATGAAAGCGCCAAGCGCGCCAACAACTACCCGTTGCAGGGCACCCTGCCGACGACCACGGTCGGCACACCCAACGACGGCGCCTGGGCCGCTGACACGCGCGCCACACCAGTGCCCTACAACCGCTTCAAGGCGCGCAGCATCGGCCTCTACGCGCAGGACGTGGTGGGTCTGACCGACACCTTCAAGCTGGTGGCCGGCCTGCGCTTCGACCATTTCAAGGGCTCCTACCGCAACGCCGACGGCACGCTCAGCAGCGAGCGCAGCGACAACCTCTGGAGCCCGCGCCTGGGCCTGATCTACCAGCCCGACGACATCTCGTCCTACTACCTCTCCTACGGCACCTCGTTCAACACCGGCGGCGACACCTACCAGTTCACCCCGAGCGTCAGCGCAAGCACGGGCCGCATGGCCAAGACGCCCCCCGAGAAGAGCCGCAACATCGAGCTTGGCGGCAAATGGGAGCTGTTCGACCACCGCGTACTGGCCGGCGCGGCGCTGTTCTACAGCGAGAAATACAACGAACGCAACACCGATCCGGACACCGCCGCCGAGCAGGAGCTGCTTTCGGGCAAGCGCCACGCCGCCGGCATGGAATTCAACCTCGCCGGCCGCATCACGCCGGCCTGGGAGGTGTTCTGGAACCACACCTGGATCCCGAAGGCCAAGATCGACAAGAGCAACGTGGTGATCAACGCCGCCGGCACCGGCGCCCAGGCGCAGGGCGACCGCCCCGGCCTGACGCCGCGCCACAGCGGCAGCCTCTGGACCACCTACCGCGTGCTGCCCCAGCTGCGCCTGGGCCTGGGCGCCAACTACCGCTCCAGCCAGAACCCGGAAGGCCAGCGCAGCTACAAGGCCAAGGGCTTCGTCACCTTCGACGCCATGGCCGAGTACAGCTTCAGCGAGCTCTACTCGCTCAAGCTCAACGTCACCAACCTGACCGACAAGCTGTATGCCGACGGGCTGTATCGCGGCTTCTACCAGCCGGGCGCGCCGCGCCGCGTCGAGCTGACCTTCAAGGCCTTGTTCTGATGCAGGACAAATGACACGGCCGCGCGCGCGGCTCTAATGACGGATGGCCGACGGCGCTGCCACGCGTCATCGGCCATTCGCACAAATGCACCGGCAGATGACCGAGCCCCGACCGCTTCGACCCGAGCGCCGCGCTCGTGCATGGCTGCCGCCGCACCCGTCATTCGTCCCCGGCGATCGCACCCGCGACGCCGCCCTTCCCATTCGTCACCATGCTGATCCACCTGAAGAACCTGCTCACCCCCGATGAAGTCGCGCAGGCGCGCGGCCTGCTGCTGGCCGACGACGCGCCCTGGATCGAGGGCGCGCGCAGCGCCGGCGGCCAGGCCGTCACGCGCAAGAACAACCAGCAGCTGGCGCAGGACAGCGCCAGCGCCGCCACCCTGCGCGAGCTGGTGCTGGCTGCGCTGCGGCGCGACCCGGTGTTCTTTTCGGCTGCGCTGCCGCGCAAGATCTTCAACCCGCTGTTCAACCGCTACGAAGGCGAGTCCAACCACTACGGCCAGCACATCGACAGCGCCGTGCTGCACTCGCAGGCCACGGGCGAATCGGTGCGCAGCGACCTCTCCTGCACCGTGTTCCTCGCCGACCCGGATGAATACGACGGCGGCGAGCTGGTGGTGCACGACACCTTCGGCACGCAGGCCGTCAAGCTCCCCGCCGGCGACGCCGTGCTCTATCCGGGCACCAGCGTGCACGAGGTGCGGCCGGTGACGCGCGGTGCCCGCATCGCCAGCTTCCTGTGGATCGAGAGCATGGTGCGCGGCCAGGAGCAGCG
>CAYRHV010000371.1:0-2762 GCA_964424045.1 uncultured Ottowia sp.
GGTACGTGGATGCGCGGGCTTTGGGTAGTTAGAAGGCTGTGGAGTAACTGAATGGCAGCCAACTACGATGAAGTCATCGATCAGTTGTTGCGCTTCGGACTTCAGGTCGATGCGCTTCAGGTTGGGCGAATGGTTCGGTGCAAGGTGGATGGCGACCGCGAAAAGCGGGGCTGGTACATCCTGCACGAGCTCGTGGTCGACGGCGGTGATGTGCTGCTGGTCGGAAGCTACGGCGTCTGGCGCGGCAGCGAGAACAACGCGCAGAAAATCGAACTGCAGAAGCGCGAACTGAGCCAGGAGCAGCGCGACAGCTTGCGCCGCCGCCTGGCGGAAGATCGCAAACGTGCCGATCGGGCGCGCAAGGCCGATGCCGAGCGCGCAGCCGATCTCGCCGGCAAGACCTGGGCGAAGTGCTCGCCGACCGGCGAGTCCGAGTACCTGGTGCGCAAGGGTGTAGGGGCGCATGGCGTGCGCTTTTCGCCCAGCGGGGCGATGGCGATTCCGCTGACCGATGCAACCGGCAAGGTGCACGGCCTGGAGATCATCCGTGGCAAGCAGCCGGCTGGATCGCGCAAGCTCGAGAAGGAGTTCTGGCCGGCGGGCCTGGCGAAGAAGGGCCACTTCCATCTGATCGGAATGCCGACCAGCATCGTGCTGGTGGCCGAGGGCTATGCCACCGGCGCGACGCTGCACGAGGCGACCGGGTTGCCGGTGGCGATCGCCTTCGACGCGGGCAACCTGGCGCCGGTGTCCGCCGCCCTGCACAAGCGCTACAAGCTGGCTCGGGTGCTGGTGTGCGCCGACGACGACGCCTTCGGCAAGTGCGTCGAGTGCAAGGCCCCGGTCACCGTGGCGGCTGGGGCCGACTGTCCGGCATGCGGCAAGCCACATGGCCGCAGCAACGCAGGGATCACCTCGGCGAGCGCAGCCTCGATGGAAGTTGGAGGCGCGATGGCGCGGCCGATCTTCGCCGACGAAGCGGCGCGTGAGGCTGCGTTTCACCAGCGCGGGCAGAAGTTCACCGACTTCAACGACCTGCACGCGCTCGAAGGCCTTCACGTGGTGCGGGCGCAGATCGAAGCCCGCCTCGGCGAACTGGGGTGGAATGCCGCGCCGCGCACTGCGGGGCACGGCTCGACCAGGGGGGAGGGGAAAGCGGCGAAAGACAAGCTCCGCGCCATCGAAACCCTCGACGAGCTGCTCGAGCGCTTCGCCCTCGTCTATGGGCAGGGCGGCACGGTGTTCGATCACGACGAGCACATGCTGATGGCGCTGTCGGACATGCGCGACGCCTGCGTGAGCCGCGAGCTGCACCGCGCCTGGGCGGAGCACCCGGACAAGCAAATCGTGCGGGTGCGTGAGGTTGGATTCGACCCCGCCGGCGAAGACCCGAACGTGCATTGCAACCTGTGGGCAGGCTGGCCGACGACGCCGCAGGCTGGAAGCTGCGAGCGTCTGCTCGAGCTGCTGCGCTATATGTGCGGCAGCGAGGGTGCCGACTCCGAGCGCCTGTATCGCTGGGTGCTGTGCTGGCTGGCTTATCCCATCCAGCACCCCGGCGCCAAACTCAAGACCACGCTCGTGCTGCACGGGCCGCAGGGCACCGGCAAGAACATGTTCTTCGAGGCGATCATGGCCATCTACGGCCAGTATGGCCGCGTAATCGACCAGTCCGCGATCGAGGATAAGTTCAACGACTGGGCGAGCCGCAAGCTGTTCCTGATCGCCGACGAGGTGGTAGCGCGCTCGGACCTCTACCACATCAAGAACAAGCTCAAGGCGTTCATCACCGGCGAATGGATCCGCATCAACCCGAAGAACGTGGCGGCCTACGAGGAGCGCAACCACGTGAACATGGTCTTCTTGTCCAACGAGCGCATGCCCGTGGTGCTCGAGGAAGATGACCGCCGGCACACCGTCATCTGGACACCGGAGAAGCTCAGTTCCGACTTCTACCGCGAGGTGCAAGCCGAGATCAACGCGGGCGGGGTCGCGGCGCTGCATGACTATCTGCTCAACTATGACCTGGGCGAATTCACCGCCAGCACGCTGCCGCCGATGACCCGAGCCAAGGCCGAACTGATCGGGCTCTCACTTGACAGCACTGCGCGATTCCATGCCGACCTGATGGCTGGCGACGTGATCCAGCTCGCCGACCACCAGGCGCGGCGCATCGTCGGCCCGGCGCTCAGCCAGGACCTCTACGACCTCTATCGCGCATGGTGCACGCGCATCGGCACCAAACCGGCGCCCATGCCCAAGCTCATCGACGCCTTTGCGCGCAAGCACAAGGTGCAGGTGGCGCGGAAACGCTACCTCGACGGGTCCAGCGTCAAGGGCCCACACGGCGTCGCCTTCCTGCCGGGCGGCCCCGAGCAGCCCGCCGGGGCATCGGAGCAGGTCTGGCTCGGCGACTGCATCGCCACATTCCGTAACGCCGTGAAGGACTACAAGGGGTTCGCCAGTGGCCTCTAGACCCTTCTCGCCCGCCGATGTGCGGCATGTGCGGCATGGTGTGCGGCATGGTGTGCGGCATCAAAGCCGCGCCGTTACTGGGATGTGCGGCATGTGCGGCATGCCGCGTACACGGGCGCGGGCGTGCGCGCACGAAAGCGCCGCCACTACACCCGCAGCGCGACCCACTCACGCGCACGTAGACGCATGCCGCACATGCCGCACATACCGCACAACCCGCGTAACCGCGCGGCTTTCGTCTGTGCGGTATCCCTTTTTCTATACCGCACATCCCGCACAGAAAAAAA
>CAYRHV010000372.1:0-2753 GCA_964424045.1 uncultured Ottowia sp.
GGTCGACCAGCTTCTCGCCCAGGCCCTCGATGTCCATGGCGCGCCGGCTGGCGAAGTGCAGCAGCGCCTGCTTGCGCTGCGCCGGGCAGAACAGGCCGCCGGTGCAGCGGTGGTCGGCCTCGCCCTCCTCGCGCACCACGGCGCTGCCGCACACCGGGCACTGCGCGGGCATGGTGAATTCGGCGGCGCCAGGATGCCGCCGCTCGACCAGCACCGACACCACTTCCGGGATCACGTCGCCGGCCCGGCGCACCACCACCGTGTCGCCGACGCGCACGTCCTTGCGCCGTGCCTCGAGCTCGTTGTGCAGGGTGGCGTTGGTGACGGTGACGCCGCCGACGAACACCGGCGCCAGCTTGGCCACCGGCGTCAGCTTGCCGGTGCGGCCGACCTGCACGTCGATCGCTTCCACCGTGGTCAGCTCCTCCTGCGGCGGGTATTTGTGGGCCACGGCCCAGCGCGGCTCGCGCGTGACGAAGCCGAGCTGGCGCTGCTGCGCCAGCGAGTCGACCTTGTAGACCACGCCGTCGATGTCGTAGGGCAGGCTGTCGCGCCGGGCTGCCATGTCGGTGTGAAAGTTCGCCAGCTCATCCGCCCCGCGGGCGCGCCGATCGAGGTCCGAGACCGGGAAACCCCAGGCCCGGAACGCCTGCAGCACCTCCCAGTGGAACTCGAAGCGGGGCCCGCCCTGCTCGGGCGGCGTGATCTCGCCCAGGGCGTAGGCAAAGAAGCTCAGCGGCCGCTCGCGCGCCACCGCCGGGTCGAGCTGGCGTACCGCGCCGGCCGCGGTGTTGCGCGGATTGACGAAGGTGCGCGCCGCCTTGTCGCCGGCGGCCATGCGCTCGCGCATGCGCTGGTTGAGCGCCTCGAAATCGTCGCGCCGCATGTAGACCTCGCCGCGCACCTCGACCAGCGGCGGCGGGTCGGGTATCGGCTGCGGATCTTCCCGCTGGGCGCCCGACGCTGAACGCTCGACCGCGTTCACGAGCCGCAGCGGGATCTGGCCCATGGTGCGGATGTTGTGCGTCACGTCCTCGCCGGTCTCGCCGTCGCCGCGCGTGGCGGCCTGCACCAGCACGCCGTCCTCGTAGCGCAGGCTCATGGCCAGGCCGTCGAACTTGGGCTCGGCCACGTAGCCCACCGGCGGGTCGGACTCGCCCAGCCCCAGCTCGCGCCGCACGCGCGCATCGAAGGCCTGGGCGCCGGCGGCGCTGGCGTCGGTCTCGGTGCGGATGCTGAGCATGGGCACGCGGTGGTGCACCGGCGCCAGCGTTTCCAGCACCGCGCCACCGACGCGCAGGGTCGGCGAGTCGGGCGTGCGCAGCGCCGGGTGCGCCGCTTCGAGCGCCTGCAGCTCGCGAAACAGGCGGTCGTATTCGGCGTCCGGCAGTTCGGGCGCGTCGAGCGTGTAGTACTGATGCGCGGCGCGGCTGAGCGCCGCGCGCAGTGCGGCCGCGCGGCGGGCCGGTTCGGTGTCGTTCGTCATGGGGTTTCGTGCCACCTGCGCGCCGGTGTCGGCGCGGAGCCCGGGCTCAACTGAACAGCCGGCGCGCCTGGGGCGAGCCGGCCGCCAGGTCGTGCTGTTCCAGCGTGTCGTAGAGGCGATCGAGGTCGGCGCCGATGGTGTCGATCAGGGTCGGCTGCAGCGGCTGGCCGGCGTCGTCGGTGATGGCGCCATCCATGGCCTCGGCCAGGGCGAAGGCGGCCTCGCGCAGGCGCTCGAAGGCCTGCTCGGCACGCGGCACCTGCGGCACATCCAGCTGCAGCGTGAGCTCGCGCACCGAAGCATGCGCCGCCTCGTCCGCCAGCGCGGCCTGGGCATCGAAGCCCAGGCCGAGCAGGGGCGGCAGGCCGGGCTCGGCCGCCGGCAATACCATGCGCCCGGGCACGACCCCGGCCACGAAACCGAGCCGAGCCGCGTGCTGGGCAATGAAGCCGGGACTCCAGGCGGCACCGCGCGCGCGCAGCGTGAAGCCGAGCTGGGCGTCGTGCTCGCCGGCGAACTGGTCCAGCTCGCGCGCGCGCGCAACCTCGTGCAGCATGTCGGGAAACTCGGGCGCGCCGCCGATCGCGTCGGCGTAGCGCTGGGTCTTGACCACGTATTCGGAGAACTCGATCTCGTTCAGCGCTCCGGTGCGATTGGCCAGCTGCACGCCCGCCTGCACGGCACCGTAGCGCCGGCCGGGCTGCGGCGGCTCCCAGCTGGCGGCCCCCTCGGGCTGGCCCTCGACGGCAAACGGCTTGCTGCCCACGCGCCGCGTCGCCGGCAGGGCCGCCAGCAGCGCCTCGCCCGAAACCACGCGTCCGTCAAGCGCGATCGGCGTGATGACGTCGATCAGCGCGTCCAGCGCCGGCCGCGCCTCGGGTGCCGGCACGGCCAGCTCGGGGCCGGCATCCAGCACGGGCTCGACCTGTGGCGGCTCCGAACCGGCCCCCGGCTCCAGGTCGAAACCGGGTTCGACCCGGGCATCGGCCCGGGTTGGCGCCTCGTCCCGAACGGGTTCGGCCTGGCGCGGCGCGTGCCGGCGCGAATTCCAGGTGTTGTAGGCGATCACGCCGCCCAGGATCAGTCCGCCGGCCACTGCCAGGCCCACTTGCAGGGAACTCATGGGGCGTGCTCCGCAAACGACGGGCTCATGCTTCGGCCAGGCCCACGGCCACTTCCATGTCCACCGCCACGATGCGCGAGACGCCCTGTTCCTGCATGGTGACGCCGATCAGCTGCTCGGCCATCTCCATGGCGATCTTGTTGT
>CAYRHV010000373.1:0-2744 GCA_964424045.1 uncultured Ottowia sp.
CCAACGTCGCCCTGCGCGTGAAGGAAACCAGCGAGGACGGCGTGTTCGAGGTCTCGGGGCGTGGCGAACTGCACCTGACCATCCTGCTGGAAGAGATGCGCCGCGAAGGCTACGAGCTGGCGGTTTCCAAGCCGCGCGTGGTGTTCAAGGACATCGACGGCGTGCGCTGCGAACCGATGGAGCTGGTGACCACCGACATCGAGGAGCAGCACCAGGGCAGCGTGATGCAGGCGCTGGGCGAACGGCGCGCCGAACTGGTCGACATGCAGGCCGACGGGCACGGCCGGGTGCGGCTGGAATACCGGATCCCGGCGCGCGGCCTGATCGGCTTCACCTCCGAGTTCATCAACCTGACACGCGGCACCGGCCTGATCAGCAGCCTGTTCGACGGCTACGAGCCGCACCATGGCGAGATCGGCGGGCGCAAGAACGGCGTGCTGGTGAGCATGGACGACGGCGAGATCATCACCTACGCGCTGGGCAAGCTGGACGACCGCGGGCGCATGTTCGTGCGCCCGGGCGACCCGGTCTACGAGGGCATGATCGTCGGCATCCACAGCCGCGACAACGACATCGTCGTCAACGCCACGCGCACCAAGCAGCTCACCAACTTCCGCGTCAGCGGCAAGGAGGACGCGATCAAGATCACGCCGCCGATCGAGCTGACGCTGGAATACGGGGTCGAGTTCATCGAGGACGACGAGCTGGTCGAAATCACGCCCAGGAGCATCCGCCTGCGCAAGCGCCACCTGAAGGAGCACGAGCGCAAGCGCGCCAGCCGGCAGCAGGCCGACTGAACTCTTGCCGGGGCGCTCAGCCGCGCGGCTGCTTCATGGCGCGCTCGGCCTCGCGCCGCGCTTCTCGGTCGCGGATGGTGTGGCGCTTGTCGTGCGTCGCCTTGCCCTTGGCCAGGGCGATCTCGCACTTCACGCGGCCGTTCTTCCAGTAGAGCTTGATCGGCACCAGGGTATAGCCCTTCTGCTCGATCTTGCCGATCAGGCGCCGGATCTCGTCCTTCTTCATCAGCAGCTTGCGCGTGCGGATGGCATCCGGCCGCACGTGCGTGCTGGCGGTGCCCAGCGGGTTGATCTGGCAGCCGATCACGAACAGCTCGCCATCCCGGATCACGACGTAGCCGTCGGTCAGCTGCGCCTTGCCCGCGCGCAGGGCCTTCACCTCCCAGCCTTCCAGCACCATGCCGGCCTCGAAGCGTTCCTCGAAGAAGTAGTTGAACGCGGCCTTCTTGTTTTGCGCGATGACCGGGTTGCTGCTGGACTTGGGTTTTTTTGTGGCCATGTCGGCAATATGAGGCACGCCGCGGGGGTTGCAAGTCGCAAGCGCGAGGGCCTTGCCTACAATCCGGAGCAAACGGGCATTCTATGAAATCCGTCCACAAGTCCGTCCTGATCTGGTACAGCGCGCCGGAAATGTACGCGCTGGTGACCGATGTTGCGCGCTACCCGGACTTCCTGCCCTGGTGCAGCCACGCCCGGGTGCTGGAGCAGGACGAGGCGGGCATGACGGCCGAGGTCGGGATCGCCTTCAAGGGCGTGCGACAGAGCTTCACCACGCGCAACGAGCACGTGCCCGGGCGCGAGGTGCGCCTGCAACTGGTGAAGGGACCGTTCTCGCGCCTGGAGGGTCGCTGGACGTTCACCCCCGTCGGCGCCGAAGGCCAGCGCGCCTGCCGCGTCGAACTGGAGCTGAAATACGGATTTTCCAGCGCCCTGCTGGCGACCGTGGTGGGGCCGGTGTTCGACCGCATTGCCGGCAGCCTGGTCGATGCCTTCGTCAAGCGCGCCGAGCAGGTCTACGGGGTGGCAGCCGCGTGAATGCCGATGCGGCGAAACGCGGACGTGTCGCAGTGACCGTGGCCTGGTCGCCCGGGCCGCGCCAGGTGCATGAGGCCGAGCTCGAACTGCCGTCGGGCAGCACGGTGCGGCAGGCACTGGAGGCGGCCGGCGTCAGTGCGCCGGCGCCCGGCCTGCTCGGCATCTGGGGCCGCAAGGTCGACGCCGACGAGCCGGTGCGCGACGGCGACCGGATCGAGCTCTACCGCACGCTGCGCGTGGATCCGAAGCAGGCCCGTCGCGAACGCTTCGGGCGCCAGGGCGCACGCTCCGCCGGCCTGTTCGCCCGGCGGCGACCGGGTGCCAAGCCGGGGTATTGAAATGACAAATGATCGCCGGCTGCAGCCGGCATGACAAATGAACGTGCCTGTCATTTGTCATCGAAGCGCAGCGAGGTCATTCGTCATTGGTTTGAGCGCAACTTCGCATCAGTGATCAGCGTGGCAAGTCGCTGCGACTCATCAAATACTGGTCGATGGCCCGCGCCGCCTGGCGGCCCTCACGAATTGCCCACACCACCAGACTCTGACCGCGGCGCATGTCGCCCGCAGCAAACACGCCGCGCGCATTGGTCTTGTAGCCGCTGGCCTCGGAGGTGCCGGCCCTGGCGTTGCCGCGGTGGTCCTGACCGACACCAAAGGCCTCCAGCACGGTGGCGACGGGGTGAGTGAAGCCCATCGCCAGCAGCACCAGGTCGGCCGGCCAGTCGCGCTCGGTGCGAGGCAGTTCGACGGGCCGGCCGCCCTGCATCTCGATCTGCACGGTCTTCAGGGCCTTGACGCGGCCGTTCCGGCTGGTGCCGACGAACCCCTGGGTGGCAATGGCGAACTCGCGCTGCACGCCTTCCTCGTGGCTGTCGCTGGTGCGCAGCTTGATCGGCCAGTAGGGCCAGGT
>CAYRHV010000374.1:0-1288 GCA_964424045.1 uncultured Ottowia sp.
CCGATGCTTGGGCTGTCGTTATCACCGAAAGGATGCAAGCCATGACTTCACGCCCGTTTCCCCGTCTGCTGCTGGCCGGCGCCCTGCTCGCCGGCGCCGCCTTCAGCTTCGCGCTGCCGACCGCCGCCCAGGCGGCCACCTACGTCTCGGTGCAGATCGGGCCGCCCCCGATGCCGGTGGAAGTGGTGCCCGCGGCGCGGCCGGGCTACATCTGGGCGCCGGGTTTTTATGAGTGGCAGGCCGAGCGCTACCAATGGCGCCCGGGCCACTGGGAGCGCGCGCGCCCCGGCCAGGTCTACGTGCCGGCGCGCTGGCATGCGGCCGGCCCGCGCTGGGAGTACCGGCCGGCGCACTGGCGGGCGTCTGGCCCGTCCCGGGCGCAACGACACGTGCGCAAGCCGGTGCCGCATCGGGCCACGGTCCAGCGCCACCAGCGCCCGGCTGCCAGGCCCGCGAACCGGGGGCTGCAGCAAGTGAGCCACAGCGGTCGGCCGGCACGGCGCTGAGCGCTGCCGACCGCCTGCGCCGGCCGGTGTTCAGGGCCGGCGCAGCGGCGCACAGGGGTCGTGCGGCGGCAGCGGGGCGGTGGACCAGACCTGGTCGTCCGCCTGCAGGCCGTCGTCCCGACCCGCCGCTGGCGCGCCGCCGGCCAGCGCCAGCAGCACGCTGGCCCGCAGTTCGGGCGGCAGGTGGCGGGGCACGCCCAGCGTGCGGTGCACGTGTCCGCCCCCGGTGATCAGCAGCACCGTGCGGCCCGGCTCGCGCGCCGCCGCCACGACCTCGGCCATGGCGCGATCGCGCGCGATCTGCACGCGCGTCATGGGCGCCAGCTGCGCCGCCGGCAGCAGGCCACAGTGCGCGACGTCGATGCGCTCGCGCTGCCGCGCCAGCGCAGCGGGGTCGAGCAGGCTGTCCAGATGGGTGTCGTTCATGGCTTCGCGCAGCCGGCTGCGCGGCCAGTTGGCGCCCAGTACCGGGACGCCCGCGCGCACGGCGCTCATCACCGCCGGGCCATAGCGGGACCAGGGCCAGGCCCGGTCGTCCCAGGCCAGCGCCCGGCGCACGGCCGCGGCGCTGGCGTCGGGCGCGAGCCCGGTGGTGGCCTGGCCCTGCTCCGCCATCTCGAGCGCCACGGCCGCCAACTGACCATGCGCCGCCAGCCAGTCGACCACCTGACGTTCCAGCAGGTGATGCTCGGCCGCCTCGTGCTGCTCGCCCAGCAGGAGGGCGTCGGCCGGCAGCAGCGCCGCCAGCCGGGCCTGCTGCGCCGCATCCAGCGACGGCGCCG
>CAYRHV010000374.1:1388-2741 GCA_964424045.1 uncultured Ottowia sp.
CCGGATCCATGTGCGCATCGCGCCATTGTTACCGGTCTTCGGCCCCACGGTGTGGGGTTCGGTCGTCGGCGGCGGCGTCGGACGATCGATCGTATAAAGGGGCTCGGGGTGCCAGCCGGCGCCCCGCAAGTCCGCATCCATTCGCTGTTTCCCGCCGTGCCGATTCCCGCCGGCCTGCCGGCGCGCCTGCTGCGCGCATCCATGACCCTGCTGCTGGCCTGGGGCGCGGCGCTGCTGTGCGTGCGCTGGCGCGTGCCGGTGCCGTGGATGATCGGCCCGCTGCTGGCCACGGCCCTGGCCAATTCGATCGGCCTGCCGGCGCACAGTCTGCGGCCCCTGCGCAATGCGGGGCAATGGATCATTGCCGTGGTGCTGGGGCTGCGTTTCACGCCGGAAATGGGGCTGCTGATGCTGCAGCTCTGGTGGGCCGTGCTGCTGGGCGTGGCCTGGGCGCTGCTGCTCGGTCTCGGCCTGGGGCGCTGGCTGCAGCGCGTGCTGCAAGCCACGCTGCCCGGACTGACGCTGGCGCAGGCGCGGGCGACGAGCTATTTCGCCAGCACCATCGGCGGCGCCTCGGAGATGACGCTGCTGGCCGAGCGCGTGCACGCCCGCACCGATCTCGTCGCCGCGGCGCACAGCGTGCGGCTGGCCGTGGTGGTGCTGAGCGTGCCGTTCCTGATGCAGTGGGCCAAGGACCACTGGCAGCTGCAGGCCGTCGACATGGGGCCGGCGCCGCCGCGCATCGCCGAATGGCCGGGCTTCCTGTGGCTGGTGCTGGCGACGGGTCTGGGGGCGACGCTGATGCGCCTGACGCGTGGCGCCAACCCCTGGTTCATCGGGCCGCTGGCGGTGACCGTGGCCCTGACGCTGGCGGATGTGCACCTGTCGGCGGTGCCGGTGGCGTTCAGCCAGGCGGCGCAGCTGCTGATCGGGGTCAGCCTGGGGGTGCGGTTCTCGCGCGGTTTCTGGGTGGTGGCGCCACGCTGGCTGGCGGCCGCGGCCCTGGGCGCACTGGCCATGATCGCGCTGTGCGCGGGCTTCGCCGCCGTGCTGGCCTGGGCCACCGGCCTGCACCCGATGACCCTGGTGCTGGCGACTTCGCCCGGTGGCCTGGCCGAGATGGCGATCACGGCCCAGGTGCTGCAGCTGGGTGCGCCGGTGGTGACGGCGTTTCAGGTCTGCCGACTGGTGGTGGTGCTGCTGCTGGCCGAGCCGGTTTACCGGCGCTGGGTCGAGCCGGCGGAGCTACAGGAATGACGCCCGACACGTGACGCCCCTGCGGCGCCAGGTTCAACCTAAATCCGGCAGTTGGATGTGCTTGCCAGTGCCGCCCTCGGCGTGCCAGGCAAGACG
>CAYRHV010000375.1:0-2727 GCA_964424045.1 uncultured Ottowia sp.
CCAGCTCTACCAGCGCAGCGCCGACATCTTCCTCGGCGTGCCGTTCAACATCGCCAGCTACGCGCTGCTGACGCACATGCTGGCGCAGCAGTGCGACCTGGCGGTGGGCGACTTCATCTGGACCGGCGGCGATTGCCACATCTACAGCAATCACGAAGAGCAGGTGCAAGAACAGCTCAGCCGCACGCCCTTCCCCTACCCCACCTTGCATATCAAGCGCCGCCCGCCGTCGATCTTCGACTACGAGTACGAGGATTTCGAGGTGCTGGACTACCAGCATCACGCGGCCATCAGGGCACCGGTGGCGGTGTGACGGCCTGATGCCCCGATTGGCGCTCGGTACTATAGAAAACCGTTCGCACTGAGCCCTTCGGCGAACTCAGGACAAGCCTGTCGAAGTGCAGACCTCTGGCAAGGCTTCGACAAGCTCAGCCCGAACGGTTCTATATTTTCGAACGCGATTTCGCATGAATCCGGCTTTTGCCGCCAGCACAAGCACTAGTTTTCCTGACTTCCCCCAATGACCGACCTGCTCTCGCTCTACCGCACCATGGTGCGCATCCGCGCCTTCGAGGACGCGGCCGAAGTCGCCAGCCAGGGCGGCGTGGCGGCCTGGGGCCATGCAGCATCGGAGCAGCCAGCGCTGGTGCGCGGCCCGCTGCACCTGTCGACCGGGCAGGAAGCGGTGGCCGCCGGCGTCTGCGCGCACCTGAAACCCACCGACCTGCTCACCAGCACCCACCGCGGCCACGGCCACACCCTGGCCAAGGGCGCCGACCCGACCCGGATGATGTGCGAGCTGTTCGGCCGCGCCAGCGGCTACAACGGCGGCAAGGGCGGCTCGATGCACATCGCCGACTTCTCGGTCGGCATGCTGGGCGCCAACGGCGTGGTGGCGGCCGGCCTGCCGATCGCCGTCGGCGCGGCGCAGGGGCTGAAGATCCGTGGCCTGGATGCCATCGCCGTGTGCTTCTTCGGCGACGGCGCCATCAACCGCGGGCCGTTCATGGAGGCGCTGAACTGGGCCGTGGTGTACCAGCTGCCGGTACTGTTCGTGTGCGAGGACAACCGCATCTCCGCCACCACCGCCAGCGCCCCCATGACCGCCGGCCCCGGCGCCAGCGCGCGCGCCGCGGCGCTCGGCATCGAGGCGGTGCAGGTCGACGGCACCGACGTGCAGGCCGTGAGCGAGGCCGCCGGCCGGCTGGTGGCCGAGATCCGCGCCGGCCACGGCCCACGCCTGCTGCACGCGCTGACCGATCGGCACAAGGGCCACGTCTCGGTCGACCCGGCCACCTACCGCGACCCGGCTCAGGTGGCCGCCGCCCTGGCGCGCGACGGGCTGGCGCGCACGCGCGCCGTGCTGATCGAGCAAGGCCAGGCCGCGCAGGTGGAGCAGGTCGAGCGCGACGCAAAGGCGGAGATCGACGCCGCCGTCGCCACCGCCAGCGCCGCGCCGCCGCCCGAACGCAGCGCCGCCTACACCGACATCCAGGACACCGGCGCGGGGGTGTGGGCATGAATGCACGCGAACCGCAGGACGCCGCCGTGGCAGTGCACAAGAACGACATGAATTCCGTCCAATTGACTTACGCCCAGGCCGCCGCGCTGGCGCTGGAGCAAACGATGGAGCGCGACCCCACCGTGGCCGCGCTGGGCGAAGATCTGGGCCGCGGCGGGGTGTTCGGCCAGTACCGCGACGCCGCGGGCGCGCCGCTGGTGCAGCGCTTCGGCCCCGAACGCATCGTCGACACGCCGATCTCGGAGGCCACCATCGTCGGCGCCGCCGTCGGCATGGCGCTGGCCGGCTGCAAGCCGGTGGTCGAGCTGCGCGTGGTCGACTTCGCCCTCTGCGCCATCGACGAGATCGTCAACCAGGCGGCCAAGAACCGCTACATGTTCGGCGGCCAGGGCCGCGTGCCGATGGTGATGCGCATGCCGATCGGCATCTGGTCGGCCTCGGCCGCGCAGCACAGCCAGTCGCTGGAGGCGTGGTTCGCGCACATCCCCGGCCTGGTCGTGGTCGCGCCCGCCACGCCGGCCGACAACCACGGCCTGCTGCTGGCCGCGCTGGCCTCGGGCGACCCGGTCGTGTACATGGAGCACAAGGAACTCTGGGCCACCCCCGGCCCGGTGACGCCGGGCGAAGTCGTGCCGCTGGGCCAGGCACGCGTGGCGCGCGCGGGTACGCACGTCACCATCGTGAGCTGGTCGCGCCAGATGCTGGCCTGCCTGGAAGCCGCCGACCAGCTCGCAGCGCAAGGCGTGCAGGCCGAAGTGATCGACCTGCGCACCCTCTGGCCCTGGGACAAGGCTGCGGTGCTGAACAGCGTGACAAAGACCGGCCGCCTGCTGGTGGTGCACGAGGCCGTGCGCGTGGCCGGCTTCGGCGCCGAGATCGCCGCCACCGTGGCGGAAGAAACCGGCGCCCGGGTCGCGCGCCTGGGCGCACCGCGCATTCCGGTCGGCTATGCCAGCAGCCTGGAAGCCGAGGCGCGTGTCACCGCCACCCAGATCGTCGACGCGGCGCTCAGGCTGGGGGCGCGATGAATCGCCCGCGCGTCGGCCTGATCTGGGCCCAGGCCCGCGATCGCGTGATCGGCAAGGACGGCGTCATGCCCTGGCACCTGCCGGAAGACCTGGCGCACTTCAAGCGCACCACGCTCAGCCACCCGGTCATCATGGGGCGCCGCACCTGGGACTCGATCCCGCCCCGGTTCCGCCCCC
>CAYRHV010000376.1:0-2722 GCA_964424045.1 uncultured Ottowia sp.
TTCAGACCGGCCAGACGATGCCGTTGTCGTTCAGGATCGCTTCCAGCGGCTGGTCGTGCGGCTCGGGCTCGAAGTCGTCGATGAAGCCCTGCGTGAAGCCCAGCCCGACGGTGAAGGGGCGCGGCCTGAGCTGCGCCAGCGTGCGGTCGTAGAAGCCGCCGCCGTAGCCCAGGCGGTAGCCGCCCGGCCCGTAACCGACGCAGGGCACGAACAGCAGGGTCGGGACGATGCGCTCGGTGTCCTTCGGCTTGGGGATGCGGTAGGCGTCCTCTTCCATCTCGCAGCCCGGATACCAGACGTGGAAGCTCAGCGTCTTGTGCTGCTTGTCGACCACCGGCAGGCCGATGCGCCGGCGTTGCGGCTCGTCCATCAGCTCGCCGTCCTCCTTCCAGCGGTGCAGCGCCGGCAGCGGGTCGAATTCGCCCTTGATCGGCCAGTAGGCGCCGATTACCGTGTCCGGGCGATCGAGCAGCCAGATGCGCAGCACGTCCTGCAACGCGGCGCTGCGCGCGAAGCGGTCTTCCAGGCGCAGGCGCTCGTGGATCAGGCGCGTGCGCAAGGCCTTTTTTTCCAGCGACTTGTCCATAATGGCTGAATGCGTAGCGCAAGCATTTTGACAGTTCTGGCGGCGGCGTGGCTGGTCTGGGCCAGCCCGGCGGTGCAGGCTCAGGAACAGCCCGCGCCGGCGGGCCCGGTGGCCGAGGCCGCAGGGGCGGCCGACGACGGCGTGATCCTCGACATGCGCGCCGCCTATGCGCGCGCCGACAAGGCGCGCCTGGCGGCCCTGCTGCCGGCCGCGCGCGGTCATGCGCTGGAGCCCTGGGCCGCCTACTGGGCGCTCAAGGCCCGACTGGAGGCGGCGGATGCGTCCGAGGTCCAGGCTTTCCTGGCACGCTGGGCCGGCACCTACCAGGAAGACCGGCTGCGCAACGATTGGCTGCTGCTGGCCGGCAAGCGGCGCGACTGGGCGGCGTTCGCGGCCGAATATCCGCACTTTCGCATGCGCGACGACCCCGAGCTGCGCTGCTACGAGGCGGCGCGCAAGCTGCAGCAGGGCGAGTCGGTGGACATCACGCAGGTGGACGAGGTGCGGCGCGACTGGCTGGCCGAGCGGCGCGAGGGCGAAGGCTGTCGGCTGGCGGCCGAGCTGCTGCACCAGGCGGGCCAGTTGCCGGCAGTCGACCTGTGGTTGAAGGCCCGGCTGGCGCTGGAGGCCGGCCGCACCGGCATGGCGCGCAGCGCGGTCGCCCTGGTCAGCAGCGACGCCGCCGCCGAGCTGGCGCAGATCGGCAACAGCGCTCTGCGTTACCTGGCGCGCAGCGCCAGCGCCGAGACCCGCAACGGGCGCGAGCTGGCGCTGCTGGCGCTGGTGCGGCTGGCGGCGCAGGACCCGGATCAGGCCGCGACCCAGCTGCAGGGCTGGAGCCGGCGCCTGGCGCCCGAGCAGCGCAACTGGGCCTGGGGTGTGATCGGCAAGCAGGCGGCGCTGAAGCGCCAGGACAACGCCAGCGACTATTTCGCGCGCGTCGAGCGTGCCGCCGAGCTGGACGACGAACTGCTGGGCTGGGCCGTGCGCGCGGCGCTGCGCCAGCAGCAGTGGACGCGCGTGGCCGGCTACGTCGACGCCATGCGCGAGCCGGTGCGCCAGCAGCCGGTCTGGACCTACTGGCGCGCGCGCGCCGAACGCGCGCTGGCCACCGACGATGCGGCCCGCGCGCGCGCCGATGCGCTATTCGAACGGGTGGTCGGCGCCGACCGCGGCTTTTACGGCAAGCTGGCGCTCGAGGCCCTGGGCCGGCCGCTGGCGCCGCCAGCGCCGCCACCGCCGCTGACGGCCGAGGAGCGGCAGGCGGCGCGCCAGCACCCGGGGCTGCAGCGCGCGCTGCTGGCAATCGAGCTCGGCCTGCGCGGCGAGGGCGTGCGCGAGTGGAGCTACTGGACCAACCTGCACGAGTCGGGCGGCATGGACGACCGCTGGCTGCATGCGGCCGCCGACCTCGCCTGCCAGCACGAGATCTGGGACCGCTGCATCAACACCAGCGAGCGCATTCGCGGTTTCGACGACTTCGCCCAGCGCTTTCCGATGCCGCACGAGGCCACGGTGGTGCGGCAGGCGCGCGCCACCGACATCGACCCGGCCTACGTCTATGGCCTGATCCGCCAGGAAAGCCGCTTTGTGACCAGCGCGCGCTCACACGTCGGCGCTTCGGGCCTGATGCAGATCATGCCCGCCACGGCGCGCTGGACGGCGCGCAAGATCGGCCTGGACGGCTTCGCGCCCTCGATGATCAACGAGCTCGACACCAACGTGCTGATTGGCACCAGCTACCTGCGGCTGGCGCTGGAGCAGTTCGAGGGCTCGCTGCCGCTGGCGGCGGCCGCCTACAACGCCGGCCCCGGCCGTCCGCGCGCCTGGCGCGAGGGCCCGGAGCTGGAGGGCGCGGTCTGGGTCGAGAACATCCCGTTCGGCGAGACGCGCGACTACGTCAAGAAGGTGCTGTCCAACACGGTCGACTACGCGCTGCTGCTGCCGGGCCAGACCCTGCCGCTGCAGGCGCGCCTGGGCCGCGTCGGACCGGCGCCCGCAACGGAGGCAGACACGCTGGCTACGGGGGAAATGCCCTGAGCCGTCCCATCATTGCCAGAAAACGGGAAAGAGGAAGAGGAAGGAGTGAGCACATGGCGTTGAAAGTCCTGATCCTGGGCGGCTCCGGTTTCGTCG
>CAYRHV010000377.1:0-2712 GCA_964424045.1 uncultured Ottowia sp.
CGACCTATTACGCGGCCCAGGGCCTGATCGTGCACGGCATGCTGGCCGGGCTGGCCGCCAATCCCGACGATCGCTGAGGATGCCGGCCACCGCTGGCATCGAGGGCAAAAACCCGCCCCAGAGCGCCCCCACCCGAGACAGCAGGACAGGCTTCAGAACAGCCCGGTCACGCGCCCGTCCGCCTGCAGGTCGATGCCTGCGGCCGCCGGTTGCGCCGGCAGGCCGGGCATGGTCATGAGATCGCCACACACCATGACGACAAAGCCGGCGCCGGCGGCCAGGCGCGCCTCGCGCACGTGCAGCACATGGCCGCTGGGCGCCCCCAGCAGCGTTGGATCGCTGGAGAAGCTGTAGGGCGTCTTGGCCACGCACACCGCCAGTCGGCCCCAGCCCGTGGCCTGCAGGTGGTCGATCCGGACGCGTGCGGCGGGACTGGCACTGACGCCGGCGGCGCCATAGACGGTGCTGGCGATGCGCTCCAGCTTGTCCCACAGGCTGGCGCCGGCGTCGTAGACGAAGCGCGGCGGCGCCGCCGGCCCGTTGCCCAGGGCCACCACGGCACGCGCCAGATCCAGCGCGCCAGCACCACCCTCGGCCCAGTGGCGCGAGACGGCAAAGGACGCGTCCAGCGCCTGCACGTGCTCGCGCAGCAGTGCCAGCTCGGCCTCGGTGTCGACGGCAAAGTGATTCGCGGCCACCACGCAGGGCAGGCCCAGTACCTCGCGCAGGATGTGCAGGTGCCGCTCCAGGTTCGGCAGGCCGCGCCGCAGCGCCCCCAGGTCCTCGCGCGCCAGCGCATCCTTCGGCACGCCACCATGCATCTTCAATGCGCGTGCGGTGGTCACCAGCACGGCGACGTCGGGGCGCAGGCCGGAAGCGCGGCACTTGATGTCGATGAATTTCTCGGCTCCCAGGTCGGCGCCGAAACCGGCCTCGGTGATGGCCCAGTCGCCCAGCTTGAGCGCGGCGCGCGTGGCCAGCACGGAGCTGCAGCCGTGCGCGATGTTGCCGAACGGCCCGCCGTGCAACAGCGCCGGCGTGTGCTCCAGCGTCTGCACCAGGTTCGGCGCCAGCGCGTCCTTGAGCAGCACCGCCATGGCGCCGTGCGCGTTCAGGTCGGCAGCAGTGACGGGGCGGCGCTGGCGCGTCTCGGCCACCACGATGCGCGCCAGGCGCGCCTTCAGGTCGGCTGCCGAATCGGCCAGGCACAGCACCGCCATGATCTCGGAGGCGGCGACGATGTCAAAGCCGCTTTCGCGCGGCTGGCCGTTGCCCGGGCCGCCCAGGCCGGTGACGACGTGACGCAGCGCGCGGTCGTTCATGTCGAGCACGCGGCGCCAGAACACGCGGCGCACGTCGATGCCCAGGGCGTTGCCGTGCTGGATGTGGTTGTCCAGCAGCGCCGCCAGCAGGTTGTGCGCCTGCGCGACGGCGTGGAAGTCGCCGGTGAAGTGCAGGTTGATGTCTTCCATCGGCTGCAGCTGGGCCTGGCCGCCGCCGGTGGCGCCGCCCTTCATGCCGAACACCGGGCCCATGGACGGCTCGCGCAGCGCCAGCACGGGCCGATGGCCGAGCCGGCGCAGGGCGTCGGCCAGGCCGATGGCGACCGTGGTCTTGCCCTCGCCCGCCGGCGTCGGGCTGGTGGCCGACATCAGGACCAGCCGGCCAGCGGGGCGACCCGCCAGCGATTCGAGCAGGGGCAGCGGCAGCTTGGCCTTGTCGTGCCCGTGGGGCAGCAACGCGGCCGGATCGAGACCGAGCTGCTCGCGCGCGAGCTCGATGATGCGGCGCGGCGTGACGCGGCGGGCGATGTCGAGGTCGTGCTGGGTCATGGGGCGATGATGGGAGCATGTCGGCAAGCGGCACCGGGCAGCGGACGCCGCGCGGCAACGCGGGCGTGCGAGGCGATGCGCGGCGCCGGCCGCTTCATCCGCACGGTCCAGGCAGGCGGTTCAGCGCTGCAGCCGCAGGTCCCACCGCTGCTCGCTCTGGATGTTCTTCGACGCCATGCCCAGCCCCCGGCACCATGGCGTGCGTGGCCACGAGATGCGCCGGATCGGTCAGCGGCAGTCCCTCGAACAGGACACCGAACTCGTGCGTGCCGACCATGAAACTCAGGCTCTCCTCGCCCCGGTGCGGGCCGGTCACCGATTCGACGCAATCGAGTGCGACGTCGTTTTCGCTGCCGAGCAGGAAGACCACGGCGTAGAGCTTCTTCTTCCTGCTCACGTCCAGCTTGCCGAACAGCCCTAGTGGCACCTCGACCGGCGCCGCCAGCTTGCAGGTGTCGGTATAGATCCGACCGGCCGAATCGGGCGAACCGGCCGTGTGGAAGACTTCCATCTGCGTCAGCTGCATGGTCGCCGGAACGGGCGGGCCATCCAGCATGGCGGTCGCCGCGCCGGGCAGCAGAACCACGCCGGCCGGCAGGCCCCCAGGAATGCGCTGCCGCCCGCGCGGAGGCGCGCAAGGATTCCATCGGACTGGCACATGTCGGCTCCCGGACGAGCGTGATTGCCGCGCATGATAACCGCGCTGCAACTCCTGACACAGTCGCGCAGACTGCGCCGCGGCGGTGGCCGCGCACCGGCTACTCGTCCGGCTCTTCTGGATGCCGAACCAGGTGCCGAATGGAGAGCGCCAGGCCGCCCCAGATCGTGGCCATGGCGACGATCATCATGACAATGGCCGAAGTGCTCATGGTGTCCCGCT
>CAYRHV010000378.1:0-2698 GCA_964424045.1 uncultured Ottowia sp.
AGCGTTGAGCGTTGAGCGTTGAGCGTTGAGCGTTGAGCGTTGAGCGTTGAGCGGGATGCGGCTGGTCGCTGGAAGTTCACGCGAAACGCCCAACGCCGAACACTCAACCTTTTTGGACGCTGAACGTCCTCAAGCGATGACGGTCTGCTCGACCACCCGGTCGTCGCCCAGCACGATCAGGGCGAACAGCAGCTCTTCCAGGTTCTGCGCGCGCTCGGTCTTGCGCGCCAGCAGGGGCGTGGCCTTGGGGTTGAGCACGACGAAGTCGGCCTCGGTGCCCGCCTGCAGGGTGCCGATCACGCCCTCCAGGCCCAGCGCGCGCGCGGCGCCGCCGGTGTGGTTCCACCACAGGCGCGAGGGCGGCACGGACAGGCCCTTCTTGGTCTGGCCTTCGCGTCCCACGTAATACGCCGCGAGCATGGTGCGGAAGGGGCTGAAGCTGGTACCGGCGCCAACGTCGCTTCCCAGTCCGTGCAGTATGCCGACGCGGTCGGCGTTCTCATAGTCGAAGAAGCCGCTGCCCAGGAACAGGTTGCTGGTCGGGCTGACGGCGGCCACGGTACCGGTGTCGCGCATCAGTTCGCGGTCCGTGTCGTCGAGGTGGATGCAGTGGGCATAGACCGCGCGCTGGCGCAGCAGGCCGAACAGCCGGTAGACGTCCAGGTAGGAGCGCGCCTGCGGAAACAGCTCGGCCACCCAGCGCACCTCGTCCCGGTTCTCGGCCACGTGCGAGTGGATCCAGGTGTCGGGATATTGCGCCGCCAGCTCGCCCGCGCCCCGCAGCTGGGCGTCGCTGCTGGTGGGCGCGAAGCGCGGCGTGATGGCGTAGCCGAGCCGGTCCTTGCCGTGCCAGTGGCGGATCAGGCGCTCGCTGTCGCGCAGGCTCTGCTCGGTTTCGTCGCGCAGGCCGTCCGGGGAGTGCCGGTCCTGCATCACCTTGCCGCTGATCATGCGCAGGCCGCGCTTCTGCGCGCCCTGGAAGAAGGCCTCCACCGACTCGGGATGCGCGGTGGCGAAGGCCAGCGCCGTGGTGACGCCGTTGCGCAGCAGCTCGGTGAAGAACACGTTAGCGACCTCGGCCGCGTAGGCCGGGTCGGAGAAGCACACCTCGGCAGGAAAAGTGTATTTTTCTAACCACGGCAGCAACCCCTCGGCGGGGGCGCCGATGATGTCGGTCTGCGGATAGTGCACGTGCATGTCGATGAAGCCCGGGGCGATCATGCGATCGGCCCAGTGGGTCACGCTGACCTGCGGGTGGCGCGCGGCCACCGTGCGGTAGGGTCCGGCGTCGACGACGCGTTGCACGCCGTCGGGGCCGAGGCCGACCACCAGCAGGCCGTCGCTTTCGTAGAGTGGCGCACTCTCAGATTCGAAGCGTAACAGTGAAGCTCTATAAGCTTGCATGGCGATCAACCCTCCATGAACGCGAAGCGGGCCAGAAACACGGCGGCGATGATCCAGGTCACCCAGTGCACGTCGCGCGTGCGGCCCGTCAGCAGCTTGATGGCGGCGTAGGCGATGAAGCCGAAGGCCAGGCCGGTGGCGATGGAGTAGGTGAAGGGCATCATGATGGCGGTGATCACGGCTGGCACCGACTCGGTGGAGTCGGCCCAGTCGAACTCGGTCAGCTCGCGCGCCATCAGGCAGCAGACGTAGAGCAGGGCCGGCGCCGTGGCGTAGGCCGGGATCGCGCCGGCAATCGGCGAGAAGAACAGGGCCAGCAGGAACAGCACGGCCACCACCAGGGCCGTCAGGCCGGTGCGGCCACCCGCCTGCACGCCGGCCGCGCTCTCGGCGTAGACGGTGGTGCTGGAAGTGCCCAGCAGCGAGCCCGAGAAGATCGCCAGGCTGTCGGCGAACAGCGACTTGTCCAGGCGCTTCATGCGCTCTGGGGTCAGCAGGCCGGCGCGCTTGGCCACGCCCATCAGGGTGCCGGTGGCGTCGAACAGCTCGACCAGGAAGAACACCAGCACGACGTTCAGGAAGCCGCCCTTGAGCGCGCCCGGGATGTCCAGTTGCAGGAACACCGGGCCGATCGACGGCGGTGCCGACACCAGGCCGCTGAACTTGTTGTCGGTGACGAAGAACGAGGCCACCGTGACGACGATGATGCCGATCAGGATGGCGCCCGGCACGCGGAAGCGGTCCAGCGCGACGATGATGACGAAGCCGATCACCGCCAGGATCACGGGCGCGCTGTGCATGTTGCCCAGGGTCACCAGGGTGGGCTCGGAGCCGACCACGATGCCGGCGCTCTTGAGCGCGATCAGGCCCAGGAACAGGCCGATACCAGCGGCGATCGCGCTGCGCAGCGAGTTCGGGATGCCCTGGATGATGAGGCTGCGGATGCCGGTCACCGTGACGGCAATGAACAGGCAGCCGGAGATGAACACCATGCCGAGCGCCGCCTGCCACGTGTAGCCCATGTGCAGCACGACCGCGTAGGCGAAGAAGGCGTTCAGCCCCATGCCGGGTGCCAGCGCCATCGGGTAGTTGGCCACGAAGGCCATGATGACGGTGCCGAGCGCCGCCGCGATGCAGGTGGCGACGAACACGGCATCCTTGGGCATGCCGGCGTCGCCCAGAATCATCGGGTTGACGAAGATGATGTAGGCCATCGCCAGGAAGGTCGTGATTCCGGCGATGATTTCGGTGCGGACGTTGGTGCCGTGTTCCTCCAGCTTGAACGTGCGCTCGA
>CAYRHV010000379.1:0-2696 GCA_964424045.1 uncultured Ottowia sp.
TCTGCGCCACCCGCGGCAGGTGGTGGCTGGCGACGGCGGCAATCACCGGGTAGCCACCGGTAAGCGGATGGTCCGCCAGGAACAGCACCAGTTGGCCGCCGGCTGGCACCTGGATCGCGCCGGTAACCGTGCCCTCGCTGGGCAGTTCGTCATCGCGGCGGCGCGCCAGGGGCTCGGCGCCGTGCAGGCGCATGCCGATACGGTTGGACTGCGGCGTGACCTGCCAGTCCTGGCCAGTGAGCTGCGCCAGCGCTTCGGGGACGAACCAGTCGGTGCGCGGGCCGGCGATCACGTCGAGCGTGACCGTGTCACCGGGGCGTGGCAGATCACGCACGGGGACTTCCGCGGGCTGGATGGCGTGCAAGTCGCGGGCCGCCAGGGCGGCCCCGGCGGCGATGCGCTGGCCGGCCTGCAGCGCGGGCGGGCCGACGTGGGCCAGCGTGTTGGTGGCGCAGCTGCCCAGCACCGGCGCCACCTGCCAGCCGCCGCGCACGGCAAGGTAACAGCGCACGCCGGCCGTCGGCGCGCCGATGGTCAGCACGTCGCCATCGTCCAGCGCCACGGGCGCGTGGCTGGCCACGGGCCAGCTGCGGCCGTCGGGGGCGTGCAGCGTCAGGTTTGCGTCGGCCCCGGTGACCGCCAGCGTGGCGCGGCCGTGGCAGCGCAGGCGCAGGCCGCCCAGCAGGTTTTCCAGCACCGGGGCGTGCACCGGGTTGCCGACCAGCCGGTTCGCCTGCCGCATGGCGGGCGGATCCAGCGCGCCAGAAGGCGAGATGCCGAGCCCGGCTATGCCGTGCCGGCCGGCGTCCTGCACCAGGGTCTGCAGGCCGACCTGCTCGAACTCGATCGTGGCCGGCGCCAGCGTCGGGGGCATCGGCGGATCGGCTGGCGACGCCTGCATGGGCGGCAGGCTGACGTGCGATCCCCCCACGCCGACATCGACGAATCGGACCTCGAAGCCCGGCTGCACATAGGCCGGTTCGGCCCGTCGCAGGTCCCACATCGGCACTTCGGTGACGCCGATCAGCTGCCAGCCGCCGGGCGAGGCGGCCGGATAGACGGCGCTGAAGTCGCCCGCCAGCGCCACCGAACCGGCCGGCAGGCGGGTGCGCGGCGTCTTGCGGCGCGCGATGCCGCGAAAACTCGGGTGGCCGCCGGCCAGGTAGACGAAGCCTGGAGCGAAGCCGGCAAAGGCGGCCTGCCAGGGCTGGCCGGTGTGGCGCGCGATGACTTCGGCCACCGAGATGCCCATCATGTCGGCGACTTCGGCCAGGTCCTCGCCGTCGTAGCGCACCGGGATCTCGACCTGTCGTGCGGCATCGGCAGCGGCTGGCAGCGCATCTGCGGCGGCGGCGCGTTCGCGCAATGCGGCCACGAGCCGGGTTGGCGTGATGGTCTCGGGCCGGTAATGCACCAGCAGGGTGCGTGCGGCCGGCACCAGTTCCTCGACGCCCGCGATCGGCTGCGCCTGCGTGGCGCGATACAGTGCCAGCGTCTGCGCCAGGTCGGGCAGCTCGACCAGCAGCGCGCTGTCGCTTGCAGGCAGGAAGCGCATGGCTCAGGCGAACGGCGCCAAGGGCACGCCCGCACCCGACAGCCGGGCGCGGATGCGGCGCGCCATCTCGACCGCGCCCGGGCTGTCGCCGTGCACGCAGATCGAGTCGGCCTGCACGCGCACGGGCTGGCCGGTGATGGACTGGAGCGTGCCGCTCTCGACCCAGCGCAGCATGCGCTCGGCGACCTGATCGGCGTCGTGCAGCACGGCGCCCGGCAGGCGCCGCGACACCAGGGTGCCGTCGTCGTTGTAGGCGCGGTCGGCAAAGGCCTCGGCCACCACGGCGAGACCGCGCGCGCGGGCGCGCTCGATCAGGGGCGAGCCGGCCAGCGCCAGCAGCGTCAGCTTCGGGTCGAGCGCCTGCAAGGCCGTGATCACGTCGCCGCCCTGGCGCTCGTCGTGGGCGATGGTGTTGTAGAGCGCGCCATGCGGTTTGACGTAGCGCACGCGCGTGCCGGCGGCCCGCGCCAGCCCCTGCAGCGCGCCGATCTGGTAGATCACGTCGGCCACCAGCTCGCGGCTGTTCGGGTCCATGTTGCGCCGGCCGAAGCCGACCAGGTCCGGGTAGGCCACGTGCGCGCCCACCGCCACGCCGCGCCCGGCGGCCGCCTTCAGGGTCTCCAGGATGCCGGCCGGATCGCCGGCGTGAAAGCCGCAGGCCACGTTGGCGCTGGTGACGATGTCCAGCATCGCGGCGTCATCGCCCATGCGCCAGGCGCCATAGCTTTCACCGAGGTCGCTGTTGATGTCCATGCACGCTCTCCTTGTCGGACAGACGCACAGCCGGTGGCTGCGCGGTTCGAAACCAGGCCTCATTCTTCCAGCAGTCGATGCCGGAGGCTCAAGCGTGCTTGTGGGAGATGGGGAGAAGGCGCGACACGACCTGGAGTGGTTCATGTGGCGAGGTCGGACGTCAGCCGTCCATGCGCAGTGCGGCCGGCAGACGGCGACCATGAAAAAGCCGTCGCACAGGGCGACGGCTTTCCGGTTGGGAGCGGGGCACGCTCGACGAGGCAGGCTTCAGGCGGCTTGGTGCTTCCACTCCGCCAGGTCCCGTGCCACCTGCAGGTCACGCAGCAGGCGTTGGTCGCCGCCGGCCAGGGCATGGATCTCGTTTTCGAGCCGCGCCTGCGCGCGTTTC
>CAYRHV010000380.1:0-2686 GCA_964424045.1 uncultured Ottowia sp.
GTGGCGATCTCCTCGATCGACTTGGTGGTGGTCGAGAGCCAGCGGATGCCGGAGCGCCGCATCATCGCTTCGGCCTCGGCCACCTCCATGCGGCAGTTGTCCAGCGCCGCGTAGCGCGAGTTGGGACGCCGCTCGGCGCGGATTTCGGCCAGGCGCTCGGGCGCGATGGACAGGCCGAAGATCTTCTTGCGGTAGGGCGCCAGGGCCGGCGGCAGCTGGCGGCGCTCGAAATCCTCCGGGATCAGCGGGTAGTTGGCCGCCTTGACGCCGAACTGCATCGCCAGGTAGAGGCTGGTGGGCGTCTTGCCGCTGCGGCTGACGCCGACCAGGATCACGTCGGCGCTTTCCAGGTCGCGGTCGCTCTGGCCGTCGTCGTGCGCCAGGCTGAAGTTGATGGCCTCGATGCGGTCGTGATAGGCCTGGTCGCGGCTGATGTCGGAAAAGCGCCCGATGCGGTGCATGATCTTCAGCCCCAGCTCGCTTTCCAGCGGCCGCACGAAGGTGCCGAACATGTCCAGCAGCAGGCCCTTGCAGCCGGCCCGGATCACCTGCAGCACGTCGGGGTCGACCAGGGTGCTGAAGACGATCGCACGCTGGCCCTCCAGCTCGCAGGTGTGGTTGATCTGCCGCACCACCTGGTGCGCCTTGTCCGGCGTGTCGGTGAACGGCAGGCGCACCAGGCGCGGCTTGATCTCGAACTGCGCCAGGATGGCGGTGCCGAAGGTCTCGGCGGTGATGCCGGTGCCGTCGGAGACGTAGAAAACGGTGCGGTGGCTCATGGGCGGGGCAGGCGGTTGCGGCGGGTCGCGGCGGGCCCGCTTCCCTACAATGGCGGTCATTATGCGAATTTGCGCGTCGCAGACCGACCGGCGGCCCTTGCTGGGGCCGGGCCAGGTCGCGCGCTGCGGCGCTGGACGGGGCGGCCGGGGCTGGCGCCGCCAAGTCGTCCGACGATTTTCAAACTCCGGAGCTTTCCCATGTCTGCACGTTTCGAGGCGACCGCCCTGGTCGTACCGTTTGAGAACCTGAGGATGACCGACGTCGAGGCGGTCGGCGGCAAGAACGCCAGCCTCGGCGAGATGATCAGCCAGTTGCCGCAGGGCGTGCGCGTGCCCACGGGCTTCGCCACCACGGCGCACGCGTTCCGGCAGTTCCTGCAGCACGAGGGCCTGGCCGACCGCATCAGCGCCCGGCTGGCCGCGCTGGACGTGGACGACGTGCGCGCTCTGGCCGAGGCCGGCGCCGAGATCCGGGCCTGGGTCGAGGCGCAGCCGTTTCCCGCCGAGCTGGAGCAGGCCGTGCGCGGCGCCTTTGCCACGCTGTCGGGCGGCAACGACGCGGCCAGCTTCGCCGTGCGCTCCTCGGCCACGGCCGAGGATCTGCCCGACGCGTCCTTTGCCGGCCAGCAGGAGACCTTCCTCAACGTCGTCGGCATCGAGGCCGTGCTGCACAAGATGAAGGAGGTCTTCGCCAGCCTCTACAACGACCGCGCCATCAGCTACCGCGTGCACAAGGGCTTCGCGCACGACGTGGTGGCGCTGTCGGCCGGCGTGCAGCGCATGGTGCGCTCCGACCTGGGTGCCTCGGGCGTGATGTTCACCATCGACACCGAGAGCGGCTTCGACCAGGTGGTGTTCATCACCAGCAGCTACGGGCTGGGCGAGACGGTGGTGCAGGGCGCCGTGAATCCGGACGAGTTCTACGTCCACAAGCCCGTGCTGCAGGCCGGCAAGCAGGCGCTGATCCGACGCAACCTGGGCAGCAAGCTGGTGCAGATGGTGTTTGCCACGCCCGAGGAGAAGGCCGCCAGCGGCCAGCTGGTGAAGACGGTGGACGTGCCGGCCGAGCAGCGCAACCGCTACTCGCTGAGCGACGCCGAGGTCGAACAGCTGGCGCGCTACGCGCTCATCATCGAGCAGCACTATGGCCGGCCGATGGACATCGAATGGGGCCGCGACGGCCAGGATGGCCAGCTCTACATCCTGCAGGCGCGGCCCGAGACGGTGAAGAGCCAGCAGCATGGCAAGACCGAACAGCGCTACAAGCTCAAGGGCAGCGGCGCCGTGCTGACCGAGGGCCGGGCCATCGGCCAGAAGATCGGCACCGGCACGGTGCGGCGGGTGACGGACCTCGGCGAGATGGACCGGGTGCAGCCCGGCGACGTGCTGGTGACCGACATGACCGACCCGAACTGGGAGCCGGTGATGAAGAAGGCCAGCGCCATCGTCACGAATCGCGGCGGCCGCACCTGCCACGCCGCCATCATCGCGCGCGAGCTGGGCATCCCGGCCGTGGTGGGCTGCGGCGATGCGACCGAGGTGCTCAGGGACGGCACCCTGGTGACGGTGAGCTGCGCCGAAGGCGACACCGGCCGCATCTACGACGGCCTGCTGGAAACCGAGGTGACCGAGGTGCAGCGCGGCGAGATGCCCGAGATCGCCACCAAGATCATGATGAACGTCGGCAATCCGCAGCTGGCCTTCGACTTCGCCCAGCTGCCGAACGAGGGCGTGGGGCTGGCGCGGCTGGAATTCATCATCAACAACAACATCGGCGTGCACCCGAAGGCGATCCTCGACTATCCGCAGGTCGATCCGGACCTGAAGAAGGCGGTCGAGAGCGTGGCGCGCGGCCACGCCAGCCCGCGCGCCTTCTACGTCGACAAGGTGGCCGAGGGCGTGGCGAC
>CAYRHV010000381.1:0-2649 GCA_964424045.1 uncultured Ottowia sp.
TCGCACAGCGTGCTGCTGACCAACCTGGCCAACTGGGTGCAGCCGCTGATCCGCTACGACCTGGGCGACCGCGTCATGCTGCACTCCGAGCGTTGCAGCTGTGGCTCGGCCCTGCCGTCGATCGACGTGCAGGGGCGCAGCGACGACGTGATGCGGGTGCCGTCCGAGCAACCGGGCGAGACCGTGAGCCTGCTGCCGCTGTCCCTGTGCACCGTGCTGGAGGAAGAGTGCGGCGTGTTCGACTTCCAGCTGCGCCAGCATCGGCCCGACACCCTGGTACTGCGCCTGCCGCAAAGCGGGGACGAGGCCGAGGCCACGGTGGACCGGTGTCGCGTCGCCCTGCAGCGCTTCGCCCGCATGCAGGGGGCGCAGCCGGTGCAGGTGCTGGGCGAGCTGGGCTGCGAGGTGCCCCGCGGACGCAGCGGCAAGGCCTGCCGGGTGGAGATGGAGGCGCCGGCTTGAGCCGCCGCGCATCCATGGCGGCGCCGGGGTTGCGCGGCGGGCCTCTGGGCGACGGGGCCGATCCGGGCCAGAATGGTCGAACCGCGGCCCGGGCACCCGCTTGGGACGCCGGGCCTGCAACGCGCGCCCATGGTCTGGTCCATGCTCCTGTTTGACGCCCTCAGCCCTGCCCCCCGCGGCCTGCGCATGGCGCTGGCCGAGAAGGGCCTGGCGCTGCCGACGCAGCAGGTCGACGTGTTTGCCGGCGACAACCGGGCCGAACCCTATCTTGCCCACAACCCGGCCGGGCAGACGCCGGCGCTGCTGCTGGATGACGGCAGCTGCATTGCCGAGTCGGTGGCCATCGTCGAATACCTGGAAGAGCTGCATCCCGAGCCGGCCCTGATCGGCCGCAACCCGAGGGAGCGCGCCGAAACCCGGATGTGGCAGCGGCGGGTGGAGCTGAACGTCACCGAGAACATCCACAACGCCTATCACTACGCCGAGGGCCTGGCGCGTTTCGCGGGTCGCATCCCGGTCGCGCCGCAGGCTGCGGCCGGGCTCAAGCGCGTGGCGCAGGACCGCCTTGCCTGGCTCGACGGCATGATGGGACGCGGTCCCTTCCTGGCCGGTCGGCGTTTCAGCCTGGCCGACATCTGGCTTTACGTCTGGCTCGACTTTGCCGCTTCGGTGGGGCAGCCGTTCGATCGCGGGTTGCCCCGCATCGGACCCTGGTTCACGCGCGTGGCGACCCGGCCATCGGCCGCCGCCAGCCTGCATCCGGCCTGCCGACCGGGCGGGGTGCGGGGCTGAGCCATGGGCCAGCGAACCGGCTCCGGGCCCGACGGCAGCGCGGGCATGGATTGCACGCCAGCCGACTTGCGGGCAAAATTGTATACAGTTTTGGCGCATTCCCTGCGCATTTCATCTGAGGTCCAGACAGCATGAGTGAGTCCTACACCGCCCGTCGCCGCCCCGAGTCGGGCACCAAGTTCGTCACCGAGCAGGGTGGCAGCGCGGTCATGGACGGCATCAAGCCGAGCGCGCTGACGCAGGTGCCGGACGTTTCCAGCAAGCCCTCCTGGCTGCGCGTGCGCGTGCCCAACGGCGCCAAGTACCAGGAGGTGATGGACATCGTGCGCTCGCACAAGCTGCACACGGTGTGCTCCGAGTCCAAGTGCCCGAACATCGCCGAATGCTGGGGCCGCGGCACCGCCACCCTGATGCTGATGGGCTCGGTCTGCACGCGCGCCTGCAAGTTCTGCTCGGTCAACACCGGCAACCCGCAGGGCTGGCTCGACCCCCAGGAGCCGGCCAACGTGGCCGACGCGGTGGCGCTGATGAACCTCAAATACGTGGTGCTGACCTCGGTCGACCGCGACGACCTGCCCGACCTCGGCGCCGGCCACTACGCGGCCTGCATCAGCGCCATCCACGAGCGCATGCCCGACACCGCGGTGGAGGCCCTGACGCCCGACTTCCAGGGCCAGCACGAGCTGGTGGCACGGGTGCTGGACGCCGGCCTGGCCACCTACGCCCAGAACCTGGAGACAGTGCGGCGCCTGACGCATCCGGTGCGCGACCCGCGTGCCGGCTACGAGCAGACCCTGGACGTGCTGAAGTTTGCCAAGCGCTACGCGCCCCAGGTGGTGAGCAAGACCAGCCTGATGCTGGGCCTGGGCGAGACCGACGGCGAGATCGACGAGGCGCTGGACGATATGCGTGCCGCCAACGTCGACGTCGTCACCATGGGCCAGTACATGCGCCCGACCAAGAACCACCTGCCGGTCGAGCGCTACGTCACGCCCGAGGAGTTCCGCAGGTACCGCGAGATGGCGCTGTCCAAGGGCTTCATGGAGGTTGTCTCGGGCCCGCTGGTGCGCTCCAGCTACCGCGCCGAGCGCGTGCTCGAGCACAACAACGTCGGCCTGGACGAGGCGGGCATGGACGGCCTGCGCAACGCGGCCGTCACGGCGATGCGCTGCTGAGCGGCGCCGTCACATATTGCCCGAGGTCGCCGGGTCCCAGGGCGAGGCCTGGGCCAGCAGTTCGCGCAGGGCCGCGTCGTCCACCGTCGGCAGCCACTGCTCGGCCTCGGCCAGGTGGTCGGCGTCCAGCAGCTTCTGGCGCACGTCGCTGCCCTCGACGGGGTTGAACAGCAGCATGATGTGGCCGTAGGAGGCCTCCAGCAGCGCGGCCTGCCAGCGC
>CAYRHV010000382.1:0-2649 GCA_964424045.1 uncultured Ottowia sp.
CTTGAGCTGCAGGTCGGTGATGCGCTGGCGCAGCGGCTCGAGCTCGCGCTCCAGCTGCAGGCGTCGCTCGTCGCTGGCGCGCAACCGGGCGGTGAGGTCGTCGTAGGTGCTGCGCTGCGCCCCCAGGGCCTGCTCGCGCTCGAGCTTGAGCGCCAGCGCCGCCTGCAGCCCGGCCTGCGCGGCGGCGTCGGTCAGGCGCTCCAGCTCCTCGCCCACGCGCTGCTGCTCGGTCTCGATGCCGGCGCTCTGCTGCGTCGCGGTGTCGATGGCGCGCGCCAGCTCGGCACGCCGCGCCTGCAGGCTGCGCTGCGCGAATTGCGCCTCCTGTGCCTGCCGCTCGAGCGTCCGGCCCTGTTCGCGCGCCTCGCCAAGCCGGCGCTCGGCCTCGATCACGCGCTCCTCCAGGCCGGCGTGGCGCTCCTGCGTGTCGGCCAGCTGCAGGTCCAGCTCCTCGAAGCGCGCCTCGGCCGTAACGCGGCGCTCCTGCAGCGCCTCCAGCGCGGCGTCGATCTCGGACAGGTCGGCGCTGATCTGCTCGCCGCGCGTGCGCGCCTGCTCGACCCGCTGCGTCAGGCCCAGGGTCTCGACCTGCAGTTCATGCGCGCGCTGCTGCAGCTCGCCGGACTCGCGACGGGCCCCGACCAGGCGCTGCGAGACTTCGCTGAACGCGGCCTCGGCCTTGACCAGGGTGTTGCGTGCCTCCTCGCCGATCAGCGCCTGAGCGCGCAGCTGCTTGTCCAGGTTCTCGATCTCCTGCTGCCGCGCCAGCAGGCCGGCCTGCTCGGAATCGGGCGCGTAAAAGCTGATGCCGTGTGCCGTGACGCAGTGGCCGTCCTGCACGTAGATGGCGTCGCCCGCCTGCAGCTGGGCACGCCGCGCCAGCGCTTCATCGAGCGACGGCGCGGTGTAGCAGCCGGCCAGCCAGTCGTCCAGCAGGGCCTTCTGCCCGGCATCGTGCAGGCGCAGCAGGTCGGCCAGGCGCGGCCAGGCCGCTGCCGGCTGCGGCGGCGTCGCCACCGGCGGGCTGTAAAAGGCCAGCCGGGCCGGCGGCGCATCGGCGGCAAAGGCGCGCACCAGGTCGAGCCGGCTGACTTCGAGCGCCGCCAGGCGCTCGCGCAGCGCAGCCTCGAGCGCGCTTTCCCAGCCCGGCTCGACGTGAAGGCGGCGCCACAGGCCCTGCAGGCCGTCCAGTCCGTGCTTGCGCAGCCAGGGCTCGAGCTTGCCGTCGGTCTGCACGCGCTCCTGCAGCGCCTTGAGGGCCTCCAGCCGCGCCGACAGGTCGGCCTGGCGCGCCGATTCGGTGTTCACCGCCTGCTGCGCCGCGCGCCGCGCCTCGTCGAGCTGGGGCGCGCTGTCCTGCAGCTCGAGCAGGCGCGCCTGGGCGATCTCGGCCTCCTCACGTGCCTGGGCCAACTGCTGCTGCAGGCCTTCCAGGCGCGCGGCATCGGGCACGGCAAGCGCGTTGCGATCGGCCTGCAGGCGCTCGCGCCGCGTCTCGAGCTGGCGTGCCTGCTCGCCCAGGCCGCGCTGCTCGGCGGCCAGCACCTGGATCTGCTGCTGCACCTGGGCCACGGTGCCGCGCTGCTCGGTGGCGCGGGACTGCGCCTGGCGCAGCACGTCCTCGAGTTCCGGCAACGCCAGCTGCTGCTCTTCCAGCTGCGCGGCCAGCAGCGTCGCCTGGTCCTCGGCCTGCACGTCCTGTTCGGCCAGCTGTTCAAGCTCGGCCTGGGCGTCGCCACGGCGCGCGCCCCACTGCGCCAGCTGTTCGGTCAGCTGGGCCAGGCGCGTCTCGGCGCGCTGGCGGCCCTCGACCACGAAGCGGATCTCGGCTTCCAGCCGGCCGACTTCGGCGCTGGCTTCGTAAAGCAGGCCCTGGGCCTGGTTCACCTGGTCGCCGGCGGCGTAGTGGGCCTGGCGGATGGTCTCCAGTTCGGACTCGACGCGGCGCAGGTCGGCAAGCCGCGCCTCCAGGTCGTTGGCCGCCTGCGCTGCCTCGGCCTGCAGCCGGGCCTGGCCCTGCTCGGCCTCGCTGCGCTTGAGGAACCAGAGCTGGTTCTGCTTGAGCTGCGCCGACGCCTGCAGGCCCTGGTAGCGCTGTGCGATCTCGGCCTGGCGCTCGAGCTTGTCCAGGTTGGCGTTGAGCTCGCGCAGGATGTCCTCGACCCGGGTCAGGTTCTCGCGCGTCGCGGACAGGCGGTTTTCGGTCTCGCGCCGGCGCTCCTTGTACTTGCTGACGCCGGCGGCCTCTTCCAGGAACAGGCGCAGCTCCTCCGGGCGCGACTCGATGATGCGGCTGATCGTGCCCTGGCCGATGATGGCGTAGGCGCGCGGCCCCAGGCCGGTGCCCAGGAACACGTCGTGCACGTCGCGCCGGCGCACCGGCTGGTTGTTGATGTAGTAGCTGCTGGTGCCGTCGCGCGTGATCACGCGCTTCACCGAAATTTCGCTGAACTGGCCCCACTGGCCGCCGGCGCGGTGGTCGCTGTTGTCGAACACCAGCTCGACCGAGGCGCGCGAGGCCGGCTTGCGCGTCGTCGTGCCGTTGAAGATGACGTCCTGCATGGACTCGCCGCGCAGCTCGCTGGCGCGCGACTCGCCCAGCACCCAGCGCACCGCGTCCATGATGTTGGACTTGCCGCAGCCGTTGGG
>CAYRHV010000383.1:0-2639 GCA_964424045.1 uncultured Ottowia sp.
GCCTTGATCCCGGTCCAGGCGCCGAGGCGGCTGTTCTCGGCGCCGTCGACCACCTGCGCCACGTCCCGCAGGCGCACCGGCGCGCCGTCGACCCAGGCGACGATCAGCTCGCGGTATTCCTCGGCCGTCATCAGCTGGTCGCTGGCGTTGATGCTGTACTGGCGCAGCGGGCCGTCGAAGCTGCCCTTGGCGCCGCTGGCGTTGCCGGCACTGATGGCACTGCTGATCGAATCCAGCCCCAGCCCCATCGCCGCCAGCGCCTCTAGGTTGCCCTGCACGCGCACCGCCGGCCGCTGGCCGCCGGCCAGCGTCACCAGGCCGACGCCGTCGATCTGGCTGATCTTCAGCGCCAGCCGCGTGTTCACCATGTTCTGCACCTGCGTCAGCGGCAGGGTGTCAGAGGTGACGGCCAGCTGCAGGATGGGCGCGTCGGCCGGGTTCACCTTGGCGTAGATCGGCGGCGTCGGCAGGTCTGCCGGCAGCAGCGTGCCGGCGGCGTTCATCGCCGCCTGCACCTGCTGCTCGGCCGCGTCCATGTCGAGGTCGAGCGTGAACTGCAGCGTCACCATCGACACGCCGGCGCTGCTCACGCTGCTCATGCGCAGCAGGCCCGGCATCTGACCGAACTGGCGCTCCAGCGGCGCCGTCACGGTGCGGCTCATGACGTCCGGGCTGCCACCCGGATACAGGGTCTGCACCTGGATCGTCGGATAGTCCACCTGCGGCAGCGCCGCCAGCGGCAGGAAGCGCAGGCCGACCAGGCCGGCCAGCACGATCGCGACCATGAACAGCGCGGTGGCCACCGGCCGCTGGATGAACAGGCGCGAGACGTTCACGCCGCGCTCCCGCCGATCCGCTCCGGGGTCCGAAGCCGCCTGCCGCGCATGCCCGTCCCCTGCCTCAACGGCCGGCCGCACCGGCGGCGCCCTGCGGCCGGCCGGCGCCGGCGCGCTGTGGCGTCTCGTCGGCCAGCTGCACCCGGCCGCCGTCCCGGACGCGATCGCCACCCTCGGTCACGACCCGTTCGCCGGCCTCCAGGCCCTGGCTGATCAGCATGCGCTCGGCCGTCGCCATGCCGCGCGTCACCGGCCGCATGTGGGCCACCTGCTGCGCGTCGATCACGTAGACGTAGTCGCCCTGCGGGCCGGTACGCACCGCGGTCACCGGCACCAGCACGCCGCGGTCGCTGCCCAGCTGCAGGCGCGCGTTCACGAACTGGTTCGGAAACAGGGCGCCGTCGGCGTTGTCAAAGCGCGCCTTGGCACGCACCGTGCCGGTCGTCGTGTTGACCTGGTTGTCCAGCGTCAGGAAGCGTCCCTCGGCCAGCTGCTGCTGGCGCGCCCGGTCCAGCGCCACCACCGGCAGTGCCCCCTGCTGCTGCGCCGCCAGCACCGCCGGCACGCGGTCCTGCGGCACCGAGAACACGACGTCGATCGGCTCGACCTGGGTGATCGTGGCAATGCCGCCGCTGGTGCCGCTGCTCACCAGGTTGCCCGGATCGACCGCACGCAGGCCGATGCGCCCGGCCACGGGCGCGCGCAGGGAAGTGAAGTCCAGATTCAGCCGCGCCGCGCGCTCGCTGGCGCGATCCGCCTGCACCGCCGCCTCGAGCTGGCGCACCAGCGCGGTCTGGCTGTCCAGCGTCTGGCGCGCGATCGAGTCCTGCTGCCACAGCTCCTGGTAGCGTGACAGCGTCTGGCGCGCGGCCGCCAGCTGAGCCTCGTCGCGTGCCGTCTGCGCCCGGGCCTGGGCCAGCACCTGCTCATAGCTGCGCGGGTCGATGCGCGCCAGCACTTGGCCCTTCTCGACCGTCTGGCCCTCGGTAAACAGCACCTCGGTCAGCACGCCGGAAACCTGCGGCACCAGGGTTGCGGTGACCGGCGGCGTGACCGTGCCCAGCGCGTCGATGATGACCGGCAGTTCCCCCGGCTCGGCCTGCACGGCGCCCACCGTGACACTGCTGGCGCCGGCAAAGCGCCCCCCGGACGCCGCCGGCGCCGCCTGCGGCCCCCGGGCGCGCTGGACCAGGTAGTAGGCGCCTCCGACCAGGAGCGCGATCAGCAGCAGGGTGAGAACCACGCCCGGCCAGCGCCGGCGCGGCGCGGCGGGCGGCAGGGACGAGGCGTCGGATGAGGTCGGATCTGGCATGGTCGAGAGGCGGGCCGGGAATGCCCCGCCAGTGTTGCAGATTGATTCAGGATCGGCACATCGTAGCTGCGTCGTGCCACCGGGCCCGTGACCCGTCCCTGAAGAAATGTAAAGCTGCCGCCGGCCCGGCCGCCCGAGCGCAGCCGCTGCGGTCTGCAAGCGGAACCAGTCCCATCGAACCATGGGGCAATGCCGTCCCGGCGTTGCCCTAAACTGACCGCCGTGAAGCACGTCGACCCGATCCGCTATTGCCAGGCCTGCGGCACCCCGGTGGTCTACCGCATCCCCGATGATGGAGACACGCGCGAGCGCGCGGTGTGCCCGGCCTGCGGCAAGATCCACTACGTCAACCCCCTGATCGTCGTCGGCACCGTGCCCTACCTGGGCGACCGTGTGCTGCTGTGCAAGCGCGCCATCGAGCCGCGCCTGGGCAAGTGGACCCTGCCGGCCGGCTTCATGGAACTGGGCGAGACCATGGCCGAGGGCGCGGC
>CAYRHV010000384.1:0-2622 GCA_964424045.1 uncultured Ottowia sp.
ATGAAGCTGATGGGCGAGCAGTTCGTCACCGGCCAGGACATCGCCGAGGCGCTGGCCAACAGCCGCGCGCACGAGAAACAGGGCTTTCGCTATTCCTACGACATGCTGGGCGAGGCGGCCGTGACCGATGCCGACGCGCAGCGCTACCTGCAGGCCTACGAGCAGGCCATCCACGCCATCGGCGCGGCATCCGCCGGACGTGGCATCTACGAGGGCCCGGGCATCTCGGTCAAGCTGTCGGCGCTGCACCCGCGCTACACGCGCGCGCAATACGAGCGCGTGATGGACGAGCTGCTGCCGCGCCTGCTGCGCCTGGCCGAGCTGGCGCGCCACTACGACATCGGCATGAACATCGACGCCGAGGAGGCGGACCGGCTGGAGCTGTCGCTGGACCTGCTGGAAGCCCTGTGCGCCGCGCCCTCGCTCAAGGGCTGGAGCGGCATCGGCTTCGTGGTGCAGGCCTACCAGAAGCGCTGCCCACAGGTGATCGACCACCTGGTGGACCTGGCGCGGCGCAGCCGCCGGCGCCTGATGGTGCGCCTGGTCAAGGGCGCCTACTGGGACAGCGAGATCAAGCGCGCGCAGCTGGACGGCCTGCCGGGCTACCCGGTCTACACGCGCAAGGCCTACACCGACGTCAGCTTCCTGGCTTGCGCACGCAAGCTGCTGGAGGCGCCGGACGCCATCTATCCGCAGTTCGCCACCCACAACGCACAGACCCTGGCCAGCATCGTGCATCTGGCGCAGGCGGTGGGCGGCAGCTACTACAGCGGCCAATACGAGTTCCAGTGCCTGCACGGCATGGGCGAGCCGCTTTACGCCCAGGTCACCGGCCCGGCGGCCGAGGGCGGGCTGGCGCGGCCCTGCCGCATCTACGCGCCTGTGGGCAACCACGAGACGCTGCTGGCCTACCTCGTGCGCCGCCTGCTGGAAAACGGCGCCAACACGTCGTTTGTCAACCGCATCGGCGACCCGAGCGTGCCGGTGGCCGAGCTGGTGACCGACCCGGTGGACGAGGTGCTGGAGATCGCCCGGACTGAAGGGCGCCTGGGCGCGCCGCACCCGCGCATCGGGCTGCCGTCGGCGCTGTTCGCCGGCCTGGGCGACGAGGCGCGCGCCAACTCGCAGGGCCTGAACCTGGCGCACGAGCAGCAGCTTGCCTCGCTGGCGGCGGCCCTGCTGCACAGCACCAGCGAGGCGCACCGGGCCGCGCCAGCCGGCGTGGCAGCACCCGAAAACCCGCAGCAGGACGCCCGCTGGCAGCCGCTCGTCAACCCGGCCGAGCATGGCGACATCGTCGGCTGGGTCTGCGAGGCCAGCAGCGCCGACATCGAGGCCGCCGCCACGCGCGCCGCCCAGGTGGCGCCGATCTGGGCCGGCACGCCGCCGGCCGCGCGCGCCGACGTGCTGGCGCGCGCCGCCGACCTGCTGGAGCAGCGCAGCCAGCCGCTGATGGGCCTGATCATGCGCGAGGCCGGCAAGACCCTGGCCAACGCCGTGGGCGAGATCCGCGAGGCGGCCGACTTCCTGCGCTACTACGGCGCCCAGGTGGCGGCGCACTTCGACAACGCACGCGAGCGTCCGCTCGGCGTGGTGCTGGCGATCAGCCCCTGGAACTTCCCGCTCGCCATCTTCACCGGCCAGGTCGCCGCCGCGCTGGCGGCCGGCAACACGGTGCTGGCCAAGCCGGCCGAGCAGACCCCGCTCACGGCCGCCGCCATGGTCGCCCTGCTGCACGAGGCCGGCGTGCCGCGGGACGCGCTGCAGCTTCTGCCCGGCCAGGGCGAAAGCGTGGGCGCGGCGCTGGTGGCGCACCCGCAGGTCGCCGGCGTGCTGTTTACCGGCTCGACCGAGGTGGCGCGCAGCATCGCGCGCCAGCTCGCGCAGCGCCTGTCGCCGGGCGGCCAGGCGATCCCGCTGATCGCCGAGACCGGCGGCCAGAACGCCATGGTGGTCGACTCCTCGGCGCTGGCCGAGCAGGTGGTGGTGGACGTGCTGGCCTCGGCCTTCGACTCGGCCGGCCAGCGCTGCTCGGCGCTGCGCCTGCTGTGCCTGCAGGAGGACGTGGCCGAGCGCCAGCTCACCATGCTCCGGGACGCGCTGCAGGAGTGGCAGCTCGGCAACCCGGACCGCCTGTCGACCGACGTCGGCCCGGTGATCGACGCCGAGGCGCGGGCGCAGATCGAGGCCCACATCCGGCAAATGACGGAAGCCGGCCAGCAGGTGACCCGGGTCGAACGCAAGGACGGCACCCTGAACGGCCACTTCGTGGCGCCGGCGATCATCGAGATCGATGCCGTCTCGCGCCTGAAGCGCGAGGTGTTCGGCCCGGTGCTGCACGTGGTCCGCTACCGGCGCGAACAGCTCGACGCGCTGATCGAGGCCATCAACGCCAGCGGCTACGGCCTGACCTTCGGCGTGCACAGCCGCATCGACGAGACCATCGACCACCTGACGCAGCGCGTGCAGGCCGGCAACCTCTACGTGAACCGCAACATCATCGGCGCCGTGGTCGGCGTGCAGCCGTTCGGCGGCATGGGCCTGTCGGGCACTGGCCCCAAGGCGGGCGGCCCGCTCTACCTGCACCGGCTGGTGCGCGGCAGCGCGAATCACGCGCTGGCG